>CAZEHU010000007.1:0-17726 GCA_964511605.1 uncultured Myxococcales bacterium | reverse complement strand
ACCGACGTCGGAGGCCTCCTCTACCTGCGCCTCGACGGCACCATCCCGGAGCAGCTCGAGCTCGAGGACGCCCAGCTCGCGAGCCCGAACCTCTTGGACGTCTACCTGGACGCGCGCCCCAACGAGCGAGTGCGCGCCTACGTGCGCGGCCGCGTGACCCACGACGCGACCGGCGGCGCTGCGCCCGGCGTGGTGCTCGACCAGCTCTGGCTCAAGGGGGACCTCGGCCGCGCGGTCTTCTTCACGGTGGGCCAGCAGCCGGTGCGCTGGGGGTCGGGCCGCTTCTGGAACCCCACGGATATCCTTTCCAAGGGCTTCAGAGCGGCCCTCGAGCCCTTCGATGCGCGTGTGGGCACCACCCTGGTCAAGCTCCACCTGCCCTTCGAGCAGGGAGGCCACAACCTGTACGCCATCGCGAGCCTGGAGGGCGCACGGGATCCAGAGGACGTGGGCGGTGCCGCCCGGGCGGAGCTGCTCTTCGGCACCACGGAGATCGCGCTGACCGCCGCCGCGCGGCGCAACGAGCCGACCGTGCTCGGGGCCGACATCTCCGCGGGGACCGGCCCCCTCGACGTCCACCTGGAGGGGGCCGCTCGGCTCCGGGACGACGAGACCACGTGGAGCGTGGTCGGCGGCGCCGAGATCGGGGTGGCGGTCTTCGACGAGGACACCCTCTACCTCGGGATGGAGGTCTTCGAGCAGTCCGAAGGCGGCGAGACGCTCGAGGACTACCTGCCTGCGCTCCTGAGCGGCGAGGCGGTCCCGCTCTACCTCGGCAAGCGCTACGCCTCGCTCTACGCTTTCCTGCCGGCGCCGGGGCGGCTGGACGACCACAGCTTCATCCTCTCGGGGATCTCCAACGTCTCCGACGGCTCCTACCTCGTGCGGGGCGACTGGTGGGTCCGGGCCCTCACCCACTTGAGCTTCAACGCCCACCTGACGACCCTGTTCGGACCGAAGCGGGGGGAGTTTCGTGGGCTGCCGCGGCTCGTCGGGGAGCGCCCGCTCCTCCTCGCGGGTCTGGGGCTCACCCTCTCGCTCTGATCGACGCGCTCAGCCGCGCTGCAAGGCCCGCCGAACGATCCGTAGGGCCTCGAAGGCCGCCTCCCGCACCACGCGGGACGTGGACCGGAGGTGGCGCTCGCCGAAGGCCTCGACGAGGGTCTGCGAGGGAGGGCCGATGGCGAGCAGGGCGTCGATGATCAGGAGGGCCTGGTTTGGCTCGGCGTGGGGGAGGGTCTCGATCAGGGCGGGGACCGCGGCGGCGGCCGCCGGCCCGATCCCGCGGAGGAGGTGCGCGGCGTTCTCGGCTTCGAGGATGCTCTCGGCGTCGAGCTCGGTGGCGAGGAGCCCGACCCAGCGCTCCGGGCGGTGGGTCGCGAGGCGCCCCAAGGTGCGCTTGAGCTCTTGGGGGCGTCGGGCCAGGAGGGCACGCCCCGGGTAGCGCAGGGCCGGCTCGAAGGCATCGAGGGCCTCGATCGCCGCGGCCTTGACGAGGGGAGCGGCGCCATCGAGGGCCTCGAGGAGGGCGGGCACAGCGTCCTCGGCTCGGGCGCCGATCGCGGCGAGGGAGGCCGCTGCGACGGAGCGGACCTCTGGGCTGCTGTCCTTGAGGGCGAGGATCAGGGCCGTCGTGCCTCCGCGTCCCTTGGTCTTCTTGAGGCCCAGCGCCACCGCGCAATTGTGGCGGACCGCCTTGCGCCCATCGCGCAGGCCGCGGACGAGCTGATCGGCCTCCAGCTTGCTGGCTGCGACGAGGTCCTTGGGAGCGAGGAGTCGGGTCTCGAAGCCCTCGCCGGGCCACGCGACCGGCTCGCTGGCCGCCACCAGGCCGGAGCGGCTCGGGCGCAACAGGTGGAGCGCGAGCGCGGCCTCCTTGCGGACGGCCTCGTGGGGATCGTCGACCAGGGGGAGGAGGGCGGCGCGGACCGCCACGTCGCCGGAGGCCGCGATCGCGGCGAGGGCGCCTGCTGCGGCACGCCGGACGTCCTCGTCCCGATCCTCGAGGAGGGGGAGCACGAGGTGAGCGGCCTCGCGGGCCTCGGCGCCGCGACGCCGGAGCGCCTGGAGGCCCAGCACGCGCCCGAGTGCCCATCGGACCTTGGGGAGGTTGCGCGCGAGCTTCGGCGGGTCGACGGCGAGCAGTCGGGCCCGGAGCGCCGCGAGCTCGACCGCGCTGGGCAGGTCGATCCCCTCGGAGAGCGTCGCGAGGGGATTCGGCGTGGGGCGGTGGGTCGTGGCGGCCACCCCTCCGAGGTAGCACGGCCCCGATGCGACGGCGAGCGGGCCCGGGGCAAGAGGCGGTGACCGCCGGACACGGAGACGCCTGCGAGCCCGCTGGCGGGCCGATGGACGTTCCGAGGCCGATAAGCGAGCCTCGCCTCCGCGCCCCGTGCCGCCCCGGGCCCGGAGGACACCCCTCGGACCGCGCCACCCGGCGCCGGAGGCCTGCATGTCCCGTGAGCTCGCCCTCATCACCGGCGCCTCGAGCGGCATCGGCGCGGCCATCGCCCGCTCCCTCGCGCGGCGGGGCTACGACGTGGTGCTCACCGCCCGCCGGGAGGACCGCCTGGAGGCCCTCTCCGAGGAGCTGGAGGCCGCCCACAGCATCACGGCCCACGTCATCGCGGCGGATCTCGGGGAGCCCGGCGGCGCCCTTCGCCTCTACGATGGGATCGGCGAGGCGGGGCTTGCTCCTTCGGTGGTGGTGAATAACGCCGGCTTCGGCATCTACGGCCCCCACTGGCGGCATCCCCCGGCGCGGAGTGCGCAGATGCTGGAGCTGAACGTGGTGGCCCTCACGCACCTGACCCACCTCTTCGCCGCGGACATGGTGGGGCGCGGTAGCGGGTTCATCCTGAACGTCTCCTCGGTGGGCGCTTTCACCCCCTCGCCGCTCTACGCCGCCTACTCGGCGACCAAGGCTTATGGGCTGTGGTTCGGCCAGGCGATGGACTGGGAGCTCAAGGACCTGGGTACCGGCGTGAGCGTCACGACCCTATGCCCCGGCCTCACGGCCACGGAGTTCCACGAGGTGGCCGATCACCTCAAGCCCAAGGCCCTCGACCGCATGATGATGACCTCGGCCGAGGTCGCCGAGGCCGGCGTGAGGGCGATGCTCGCCCGGCGGGCCGTCGTCACGCCGGGCGCCATGAACGTGATGACCGGGTGGATCCTCAAGCTCCTGCCGCGCTCGTGGGGGACGGCGATGGCGGGGACGTCGATGAAGGGGAAGCGCTGACGGTCAGGGCCCCCCACCGAAGCAGAAGAACGCCTGGAAGCAGTCCGCCGGCGTGAGCTCGGCGACGCAGGCGGCCATCTCGTCGACCTCGGGCTCGCCGCCGAAGAAGCCGTAGGCGCAGGCGAAGCTGCACTCATCCTGGCTGAAGAGGTTGCAGGCGGCCATGAAGCTGCAGACGTCGCCGCAGGCGGCGGGGGCGTTGGCGACGCACTCCACGTACAGGGGGGCGGCGGCTCCGAGCGGGGGCTCGCAGCCCTCGAGGCCGGCGGCGCACTCGGCGACGCCCTCGTCCTGGGTGCCGGCGACGGAATTGAGCATCAGGCCGGTGCAGTCGGAGGTGCAGGTGTCCACGGCGCCGGACGCGCCGCAGTACGAGCCGCAGGCCTCGACGCAGGCGGGATCGAAGGTGTCGGGGATCGGCACACAGGCCGAGGGATCCTGGCAGAGGCCCAGGGACAGGCAGCCGGCGAGGATGGCGGGGCCGGACGGGGCGGTCTCGCCCTCGCCCTCGAGGGTGGTGGCGCACGCGTCGAGGCAGTCCTGCTCGCTGGCCCACGTCTCCTCGAGGAGGCTCCCGGGGGGGCAGAATACGGGGGAGGCGGGATCGTAGAGGGGCGCACAGACCGCATCGCAGCCCTCGGCGGGGGGCTCCTCGCCGAGGCAGGTGAGCGCGGCGCCCTGGTCGCAGCCCTCCGCCAGGCCTTCGCTCAGGCACTGGACCAGCTCCTCGATGGCCGGGGTGCCCGCGACGCTGCCGGTGCAGAACGCCACGCACATCTCCGGCTCGTCCTCCTGGAGCTGGACCAGCTCGAGCAGATCACAGTCGTCGAGGCGCTCGCAGCCCTCCTCGCAGAGCGCTGGCGTCGGCAGCGGCACGTCGTAGAGCTGGCAGGCGACCACATCGCAGAGATCCTCCATGCAGACGAAGCTGGAGATATAGGTGGGGTCCGCCTCCAGCTTGAGGGCACACTGCTCGAGGCAGGGGTCCACCTCGCTGTAGGGGAAGGGCGCGCACGCCTCGACGATGAGTGCGCACTGCTCCTGGCAGAAGCCGGTGGCATCGAGGGGATCGAGCCAAGAGGGCTCCGGCTCCGCCGCGTCCTCCGGGACCACCTCGGGCTCCGGCTGAGACACCTCGGGCTCGGGGGTCTCGGCATCGGGCTCCGGGCCCGCCACTTCGGGCTCCGGCTCCGGCTGGGCGACCTCAGGCTCGGGCTCCGGCTGAGACACCTCGGGGTCCGGCTGAGACACCTCGGTCTCCGGCTGGGACACCTCGATCTCCGGCTGGGACACCTCGGGCTCCGGCTGAGACACCTCGGGCTCGGCACCGGCGGTCGCGTCCGGGGCGCCGGGCTCGGGCCCGAGGTCCGCGGCGTCGGCCTCCGCGGCCTCCCCGTCCCCGGTCGGCATGGCGTCGTCGATCGCCGCGTCCTCGCTCGGCTGGGCGTCCGATCCCACCTCGGCTTCGGGCTCCGGGATGGAGAGGTCGGGCTCGGACTCGGCGTCGGGCCCGACCTGCTCCTCCTCGTCGATCGGTGAGGGTTCTCCTGGCTCGGCGCCATCCTCGGTGGTCGTGGCCGCGTCGCCGGCTCCGTCCTCCTCGTTGGTCACCGTTCCGGGATCCGTCGCCCCGCAGGCCGCCAGGATCAGGGTGGCTGCGAGCGTGTGGATCGACGAGCGCGTGCCCCTCCAGCTCATGAGATCACCTCCGCCCCCATCGTAGCGATGGAGCGCTCCCGTGGGAACGGCTCCCGTCTGGAGCGGACCTTGGCATGGGCCTTGCGTGAGGGGCGGTCCTCGCTTCGCTTCCCTCCCGCCACTGAGGCCACCGTGTCCCCCCTCGCCCTCCCCCGCAGCCCCGAGCGCGTCTTGTCCGGGATCACACACCTGCTCGCGCCCCTCGCGGCGGTGCCGGAGGCCTTGCCGCCGGGCCTGGCGCTCGATCGCAGCCTGCGTCGCTGCCTCTCCCTCGTGGCGGCCCGGGAGCTCTACCTCAGCGGGGAGATCACGGCCGACGACGACGCCGGGCGCAGCCTGCAGCGGGTCCTCGACGCCATCCCCCAAGCCACGGCCCAGGGCTTCCTGGTGCAGCCTCCGCGTCCGTGGCGGGCCATGCCGGCCACGACGCGACCCTACCCTGCGGCCCGTGTCGATCCCCTGGACCTGCCCTACCCCGGAGCCTGCCGCATCGTCGACGTCGTGCACCTCGTCGGGGCGGCCTCGACGCTGCCCAGGCGCCTGCCCGACGACGTGCTCATCGGCTGGAGGCTGCCGGTGCGGGAGCGCACGGTCCTGGTCGCGGCCGCTAGCCTCCGCGGCGAGGCCCGGCGGCTCCTCTGCGCCGCGATGGCACGAAGGCGCTCTCGTGTGCGGCGGAGACCCAGCGAGGCCCTGCATCCTCCGTTGACCGTGCCTTTCCTGGTGGCCCTCTTCCGTGCCGCTCGGAATCGCGAGGTGGGACGGCCCGGCGGCGGCCGCCGCGAGGTGGGACGGCCCGGCGGCGGCCGCCGCGGGGTGCGTTACATGACCGAATCGCCACCCCTTGAGGGGGATCGGATGGCTCCCGAAGATCGAAAGCTGGAGGCGGGTGGATGCAAGCTCGGATACTAGGTCCCTGGGAGAGGCGAGCCCTGATCGCCATGAACCTCGCGATCGCCCTCGTGGCCCTCGCGGTGCCGGCGCTGTGGGTGGGCGGCCTGCACGCAGCCCCGCTCACGACCGTCGATGAGGCGGACGGCGAGGGAGAGCTCGAGCGCGTCTCCCTCAATGAGCACTTGCGCCACGCGCGCAGCGTGGCCCTGGCCCTCGAGACCCGCCGCCACGAGGCCACCATCGCCCACATCGGCGCCCTCCGCCGGATCGCGACCTTGATCGCCGACGTCCAGCTCTCCGCTGAGGTGCGGGAGATGCAGACCCAGGAGGCCCGACGCCACGCCACGGCACAGCGCAACCCCCCGCTGAAGGCTCCGACGGTGCGCCGCCTCTTGGAGGGCGGCCCCATGCCCATCGACATCTCCCCCGAGGAGCGCGCTGCGATCCACCGCGCGGCCGCGAGTGGGCTGGGGCCCGAGAACGCGGTGATCGAGGCGGCGATCCTGCGAGCGGAGATCGAAGAGGGGGGCTAGCGCCCCTCTGCCCCATCGTCGAACCAGAGGCCGACCTCGTCACCGAGCCGGAAGGGCTCGCACCAGGCCCGGTTGTGGTCGCAGCTCGGCCGTCCTCCGCCGCGTGAGGTGAGGCGCAGGTGGCGGACCTCCCCGGCGTTGTACGCCGCGGCTTCGAAAGCGTCACGCTTGGAGTCGGTGCTGTAGAGGCCGACGACCACCGCGACCAGCCAGGCGGCGACGTGCCAGCGGTTGTGGCGTGGCTCGAGCGCGCCGGCGACACCTCCGAGGAGCGCGGCGAGCGCGGCTCCGGCCTTGTCGAAGAGGGGGACGAGCAGGTTCGCGAGGGGGATAGCGAGCACCTTGGTGAAGAAGTCGTCGCGACCGTTCGCGATGAGGATCGAGGACATCGCGACGATAGCGGCGCCGAGGAAGGCGCCGGAGAGCACCTTACCCAGGCCGCTCCTCGGCATGGTGGCCGGATCGGTGGCCAGCAGCGCCAGGGCCAGGAAGACCGGGGCCCAGAGGGCGGCGGGGTGGAGGATCTCGAAGCTCTCCACGAGCCCCAGCATCACCAGGAGCGCGCTCAGGGAGATCAAGACGATGGGCACCTTGAGCTGGGGGATCAGGGTCAGCAGCAGGATCAGCTCCATCATGTGGGGTGGAGCGCTCAAGGGATGGGAGATGTCCTCGAAGCCGAAGGTCTCGGGCCAGAGCATGGTCATCAGGGCGACGACGCTGATGCCGAGGGCCGAGGGGTTGAAGATGTGGCGGCCCCCGTGCTCGCGGCGGTGGTGGGCGAAAGCCTTGGCGCCGAGGCCGATAGCGAGCACGACGAAAGCGAGCCAGGCATCGGCCCCGTGGAACCAGACGAAGAGGTTCGTGGAGAAGGTGATGGGCAGCGGCCCGAGGCCGATGAGCCACGGCCGCCCGCGCGCCCACGCCAGGGCGCCATCGAAGAGGTAGGAGAAGACGAGGTGCGCTGCCACGAGCGGCAGGTGATCCCGAACATCGACCCAGTACAGCGCCCAATAGGAGAAGAGCACCACCTGCAGGGTCGCCGGCAGGTAGTGGGTGCGCTGGACGTTGAGGCGGGCGCTCGGCCGCTGGCCGCGCGCCCAGCCTCCGAGGCCGAGCAGGAGGAGGAGGGCGAGGGCCAGGCCGATCGCCCAGGCGCAGCCCGAGAGGGCTCGCCTCCAGGCCACGCGGCTCTGGGAGCCGTAGCGCTCCTCGAAGCTCGAGGCCAGGGCGGTCAACCCCACCGCCATCGAGCCCCCCTTGGCCGGGTCGACCTGATCGAGGGGGAGCTCGTCGCGGATCACGTAGAAGTCGCCCTGGTCGCGGGCCTGGACCGAGCGCAGGGCCGCTTCGAGGTGGCCACGGACGAGGGGATCGGCGGCCTCGGTCTCGATGTGCAGGCCGAAGCTCTTCGAGCGTGGGGCGCCCTCGTCCGCGAACTCGAGCGGCTCGAGGACCAGGCGTCCCTGGATCGGGCCCTCGGGCAGATCCTCGGTCCGGCGCAGCTCCAGGGTGACCCGGTAGTTGTCCATGACCACGCCGCTCAAGGTGTAGCCGCCCTCGAGGGGCTCCATGAAGCCCGGCTCCGCCACGAGGCCCTTGACCACGGCATCCCGCCCCGGCGGGATGACCGGGGTGCCCGCGTGGGCCGCGAGCGACGCGAGCAGGGTCGCGCAGCCGACCAGCCTGGGGAGGAGGTAGCTCAGATCAAGATTCGCTCAAGGGCAGCCGTCATTCCCTTGGCCAGGCGTGCCCTTGTCCCCTGCGCCGAACGTGCTCTTCGCGTCACACCAGGCGCTGCCTGCGTCATTGGCGCTGGCGGTCATGGCGTTCGCAGCGAGGGACATGGAGGTACCGGAGGTATCGGGGAAGGCGGCGTCGGTGAAGGCCACCTCGTCGATCACGAGGCCCGCGCACGTCAGCCCGATGGAGTCGTCGCCGTTGGCGAGCTGGATGCCGCCCCAGTCGGCGACCACCGGGGCGCCTCCGTTGGCGGAGCTGTCGATGTTGGCGCCGAAGACCACGAAGCCGTGCGCGGGCACGCTGATCGCCGAGATGGTCCACGGGCTGTCCTTGGCGCTCGTGAGCTCACATCCGTCGAGCGCGAGGGCCTCGCCGGTGAGGTTGTGGAGCTCGGCCCACTCCCCCGCGCTGTCGCTGACGGCCGCGGGGTTCTTCAGGATCTCGGTGATGATGAGGTCGCCGGCGGAGAGCTCGGGAGGCGGGCCGTCGGGCTCGGGCTCGGGCTCGGGCTCGGGCTCGGGCTCGGGCTCGGGCTCGGGCTCCGGGCTCGCTTCGCAGTCCGGATTCGCGCTGCCCGGGGTGCCGAGATCACCGCTGGCGTAGCCGATGGTGGCATCGCACCAGGTGCCGCTCGCATCCTGCTGCATCGAGGTGCCCTTGGTATCCGGGAAGCTGGCGTCGTCGTAGCTGACCTCGTCGATGACCAGATCCGCGCCGCAGGCGAGGCCCACCGTGTCGCTCCCATTCGAGAGGGTCAGCCCGTCGTAGATGTAGGGGGTGATGCCCAGATTGGCCTGGGCGCTGATCGCAAACACCTTCAGGGCCCCGGCGCCGAGGAGCAGGCTGCCGGCGGGGTCGTCGATCACGTGCCCCACGTCGTTATTGCTGGTGAGGGTGCAGCCCTGCAGGTCGACGGTGGTGGAGCCGACGACGCTGACCTCGAACCACTCGCCCTCCGCGTCGTCGACGGCGCTGGGGTTCTTCATGATCTCGACGATGCGGACGTCGCCCGGGTGCGGCCACTGGTCCGGGCTGCCCACCGGCTCGGCGACCGGCTCGGCGGTAGGCTCCGGCGTGGGCTCGGCAGCGGGCTGGGGCTCCGGCGTGGGTTCGGGCTCGGCGGAGGGCTCGGGGGACGGGCCGGGGGCCGGGTAGAACGGATCCGGGCAGTCCAGGTTCGGCTGGCCGGGCGTCCCCCGATCGCCGCCGCCGAACGCGACGCTCCCCTCGCACCACACCGACCAGGCATCGTTGGAGAGGGCGTCGTGGTAGCCGGGATCGAGCTGGAGGCTGGCTCCCTCGAGGGAGGGCCAGCTCTCGGCCCAGCTCAGCGCATCGATCATCGAGCCGGCACAGACGATGGAGATCACGTCGACACCCGGCCCGATCTGCACCCCCGGGATGGCGATGTCGGGGACCACGCCGCCGTTGTCGGTGGGCTGCACGCTCTGGGCGAGCACGGCCCTGGCGCCCGCGGCGAGGAGGAGGCCGTCGAGGGGGGCGTCCGGCTCGCCGGTGGAGCGGAGGGCGCAGCCGGCCAGATCGACCGGGGTGGCGCCGATGTTCTGGACCTCGATCCACTGGCCCGTGCTCACCGGCACGACGCTCGGGACGATCATCAGCTCCGTGAGGACGACCGCGCCGGGGATGGGGGCTGTGGCGCCGGCCGTGCTCCCGTCCCCGCCCGTGCCATCGCCGCCGGTGCCGGAGCCACCGCCCGGAGAGGCGCTGCCGCCGCCGGACGGAGGGGGCGCCGAGGCCGCCCCGCCGCCCGCCGGCTGGGCGCAGGCAGCGAGTGCCGAGGAGAACAGGAGGAGCAGGCCGAGCGGCTGGAGGGTCGGGCGCAACGGGACCTCGGTGGCTGGTAGGCGGAGGGGATTGTGCACCAGGGATCGCCCCTCCGGGTGACGACTATGCTACAGCGGCCCCGGGGAGGGCTGCTGTGCACCGACGATTGCTCCTGACACCGGGTCCGCTGACCACCGAGGAGGGGGTCCGCGAGGCGATGCTGCACGATCACGGCTCCCGTGATGCGAGGTTCACGGCCCTCACCGCCGAGCTGCGCGCGCGCCTCCTCGCCGCCCTGGGGGTGCCGGGGACGGGGACCTGGAGCGCCGTGCCGATCCAGGGCAGCGGCACCTTCGCCATCGAGGCCTGCCTCTGCACCTTGGTGCCGAGGGACGGGACCCTGCTGGTCCTCGAGAATGGCTCCTACGGCCGGCGCATGACCGACATCGCCGAGCGCATCGGCCTCAGGGTGCAGTCCTGGATCTGGGACGAGACGACCCCGATCGTGCCCGAGGAGGTGGCCGAGGCCCTCGAGGAGAGCGCGGACATCACCCACATCGCCGTGGTCCACTGCGAGACCACGACCGGCCTCTTGAACCCCGTCGAGGCGATCGCCGAGGTCGCGACCGCCAAGGGCCGCACGGTGATCGTGGACGCCATGAGCTCCTTCGGCTCGATCGGTGTGGACCTGACGTGCATCGATGCGGTGATCGCGTCCTCGAACAAGGGCCTGGAGGGACCCCCGGGGCTGGGTTTCGTCCTGGTGCGGGAGAGCGCGCTCCTCGACTGCGATGGGCAGGCCTCCTCCCTGGCCCTCGACCTCTACGATCAGTGGGCCCGCTTCGAGCTCGACGGGCAGTGGCGCTTCACGCCCCCGACCCACGTGGTGGCCGCCACTGTGGAAGCCCTGCGGCGCCACGCCGGCGAGGGCGGGACTCCGGGGCGCGGGATGCGCTACCGCGAGAACCTCGACGTCCTCCGCGAGGGCATGATCGAGCTCGGTTTTCAGCCCCTGCTCGATCGAGACGTGCAGGCTCCGGTCATCGTCACCTTCCTCGAGCCCGACGGCGAGCGCTGGAGCTTCCGGGCCTTCTACCGGGCCCTCGAGGCTCGTGGTTTCGTCATCTACCCCGGCAAGCTGATCGAGGCCCCCTCGTTCCGGGTGGGCTGCATCGGCGCCATCGGACCGGACGACATGCGTGCCTTCGTGGCGGCCGTCGCCGACGTGAAGGCGGAGTTGGGCCTTCAGTGAGCGGAGCGCCGCCCACCGTCGGCGCGGTGGTCTTCGACATCGCCGGCACGACCCTGGACCCGGGCTCACGGGCGCCGCTCGGCGTCTTCCAGGAGGTCTTCCGGCGCCGCGGGGTGGAGGTCTCCGAGGCGGAGGCCCGAGGGCCGATGGGCACCGAGAAGAGGGAACACATCCGCCGGATGTGCGCCGATCCCGCCCTCGCCGCCCGCTGGACCGGCGCGCACGGCGCTCCGCCCGGCGAGGCCGACATCGACGGCATGTTCGCGGCCCTCAGCACCCTGGCCCTCGAGGTGCTGCCGCGCTACGCGATCCCGATCGAGGGGGTGCTACCGATGCTGTCCGGCCTCGAGGCACGGGGCATCGGGTGGGCCGCGACCACCGGCTACTCGCGGCCGATGCTGGACGTGGTGCTAGCCGCCGCGGCGAGGCACGGCTACCACCCACCGGTGGCGCTGGCGTCCACCGATGTGCCCGAGGGCCGCCCGGCCCCCTTCTTGATCTGGCGGGCGCTGACCGAGCTCGGCGTCTATCCCGCGTTCAGGGCGGTCAAGGTGGGCGACACCGTGCCGGACATGCAGGCGGGCCGGAACGCGGGCGTCTGGACGGTGGGGGTCGCGCGGACCGGCAACCTCTCGGGCTCTTCGGATGCCTGGCAGGATCTGCGAGCCGCCGGGGCTCACCTGATCCTCGACCGCACCGCGGACCTGCCGCGGGCGCTCGTCGACATAGAGCGCCGCCTGGCGGCGGGGCAGCGCCCGTAGCGTCCGATCCCAGCCTGCACAACCGATCGATCCCTGCTAGGGTCCGCCGTCCCGCGCGGCCAGCCCTCGATTCGATCCCCGGGACCTCGACCGTGGAGGAGCCATGAGCGACGCCCCCGAGACCCCCACTGGCGGAGCCCCCGAGGAGCTCCAGAACGACGCGGCGGCCCTGCAGGACGTGAAGCAGCTCGGGCTCTTCGCCGCCATCGCGAGCCTCTCGTACGTCTTCTGGTGCTGCGGCGGCATGGAGATGATCGAGCGCCTCGCTTTCTACGGCGTGAAGGCGGTCGCCGCGCTCTACGCCAAGGCTCCGGCGTCCAAAGGCGGGCTCGGCGTCACCATGAGCGACTTCGGCACCATCCTGATGGTGTGGGCGCTCGTGCAGTCCATCGTGCCGGTCTTCTCCGGCGGGCTGAGCGATCGCTACGGCTACAAGGAGACGATCTTCGCCTCCACGGTCGTGAAGATCGCCGGCTACATCGTCATGGCCTTCTTCCCCACCTACCAGGGCTTCTTCGCGGGGGCGATCCTGCTGGCGACCGGCACGGCGATCTTCAAGCCGGGTATCCAGGGCACCCTGGTGAAGTCCACGACCCGCGAGAACAGCTCGATGGCGTGGGGTATCTTCTACCAGACGGTGAACATCGGCGGCTTCATGGGGCCGCTGCTCGCGGGCTTCATGCGCAAGATGGAGTGGCGCTACGTCTTCTTCGCCTGCGCCGCGATCATCAGCCTGAACTTCCTGATGCTCCTCATCTACAAGGAGCCGGACAAAGAGGAGCGCCTCGAGCGCCGGCGCCTCGTCAAGGAGGGCAAGCTCCAGGAGAAGAGCCTGGTCACCGAGTCCTTGCACGAGCTCGGCAAGACCCACGTCTGGCTCTACCTCCTCATCTTCTCGGGCTTCTGGTTCATGTTCAATGCGCTCTTCGATGTGCTCCCGGTGCACATCCAGGAGTGGGTCGATACGCGGAACATCGTGACGTCGCTCTTCGGCGCGGGCGGCACCGACAGCGAGATCATCAAGTTCTTCGTCGTGATGAACGAGGAGGGCACGGAGATCCTGCCGGAGGGCATGCTCAACCTGAACGCCGGGCTCATCATGATCACCTGCTTCGCGTTCGCCTGGCTCTCCGGGCTCATGCGAGCGACCACATCGATGGTCGTCGGCACCCTGATGGCCACCGCGGCGATCTTCATGAGCGGCCACTCCACCGTCGGCTGGTGGTCGGTCATCGCCATCCTGAGCTTCTCGGTGGGCGAGATGCTCTCGAGCCCCAAGTTCTCCGAGTTCATCGGCAACTTCGCGCCCTCGGACAAGAAAGCGATGTATCTGGGCTTCAGCCAGATCCCCCTCGCGATCGGGTGGACCCTCGAGGGCAAGGTGGGGCCCTGGCTCTACGACGTGTATGCCTCCAAGGATACCTTCAGCCGGGAGCTCCTGCTCGAGCGAGGCATGGGCTCGGATCTGGTCACCGCCATCCCGCAGGGCGAGGCCTTCGACAGGCTGATCGACTTCACCGGCCAGGACGGCTGGGAGCTGACCAGCATCATGTACCAGACCCACGACGTAGCGCGCGTCTGGGACATCATGGGCCTCGTCGGCATCCTCACCGCCATCGGCATCTACATGTACGGGCGGTGGATCCTCGCGCTCTCACGCAAGTAGTCTGGGGGCCATGTCGCGGCCCCGGATGATGCACCTCGTGGGGGCGTTCGCGCTCCTCTGGATGGCTTGCGCCTCCGTGAGCACGTCGCCGGGTGCTCCCACGAGCGGTGATGTGTCCAGCGCCGACGTTGCCGCCACGGAAGGACGGGGCGGTGGCGACACCGCCCTTGTCGAGGACGCACCCCAGGGTCCGGCGAGGGCCTCGGACATCGACGCCATCGGTGACGACGCCTCGGAGCCAGAGACCACCAGCGAGGACTCGAGCTCCCCGATCAGCGAGGACGCAGCAGGCCCCTCGCCCTGCCCGGAGGGTTGGGCCCGCCCCTCAGAGGGAGCGGAGTGTGCCCCCCTCGCTGAGCTCTGCGCCATCGACAACCCTTGCCTGCTGCCGACCGAGCTGAAGGGGGGACTGTGCCAGTACACCCTCGCCGAGGAGGGCTCGAGCTGCGAAGGCACATCTGACGAACCCTGCGTGGATGGGTTCACCTGCCAGGCGGGGACCTGCGATCCGCTGCTGCCGGCGTGCGAGGAGGGCCCGCGTCCGGTCGTCTTCGTCCACGGCATCAATGGCGGCGCGGCCGAGTTCGACATCATGAAGGGGCGCCTGGTGGCGGCGGGCTGGGCGCCCGACGAGCTGGTGGCCTTCCAGGCCGACGATCCCTCGTGGGGCTGCAATGTGGACAACGCCGAGGCGATCGCGGCCCTGGTCGACGACGTGCTCGCGTCGAGCTGCGCGGCGCGTGTGGACCTCGTGGCCCACAGCATGGGCACCCTGAGCTCGCGCCACTTCCTCAAGTTCCTCGGTGGCACCGAGCGCGTGAATACCTACGTGACCTTGGGTGGCATGCACCACGGCATCGCCTCGGCCTGCCTCGCGCCGGACTTCCTGGGCGTCTGCGTCTGGCAGGAGATCTGCGAGACCGGTGCGTTCGTCACCGACCTGAACGCCGAGCCCGCGACCCCCGGCGCGCTCCACTGGGTGTCGATCTACGGCACGGCCGACGCCATCGTGCCCAACAGCTCCTCGATCCTCGATGGCGCCGAGAACATCTCCATCGACGGAGCGGAGCACGTGGGGCCCAACGGCCTGCTCGAGCGGGAGGACGCATTTGCAGAGGTGGAGCGAGTCCTGGAGTATGGGTGCTGGTGAGGATCCACGCCCGACAGCGGGATCACGAGCGAGGGCGCGGGGCAGACGAGGAGCGTCGAGCCGGACGGGGTCTCCGAGGTGGAAGACAGCGCCAGCGAGGGCCCGGACGGCAGCGAGGGGGGCGAGCCCGCCGACGCCCTCGGGGGCGTGCGACGCCTGCCCTATCGAGAGGGCCGCCCTCTGCACCGTCGATGGCCACGCGCGCACGTGCGTGCAAGAGCCCGCGACCGGCTGCCTGGTCCAGGGACCGGCGGAGACCTGCGACGATGGGCTTCCCTGCAATGGCATCAGGTGTCCAGATGACCGACGTCCTCTTCGTCGATCTGCCCAACGACATGCACCTCGACCCGGCGACCACCGGCCTGGACGCGGGCGATCCCGAGGCAGAGCCCTGCCTCGAGCCGGCCCCCAATGGATGCCTCGTCAATGTGGGCGCCTACGGGGGCACATCGGAGGCGACGCCGAGCCTGGACGGCGCGGATCACTGCCAGTGTCCGTGAGGGCGGGGTTCCCTAGAACAGCGCGTAGATGAAGGGCCCGCCCGGACCTCCGCCGAAGAGGAGGAGGAGACCCAGGATGAGCAGCACCGCCAGGACGGGCGCGAGCCACCACTTGCCGGTCTCACGGAGGTAGTCGCGGAGATCCGCGAGGAGCGAGGCGCGCGCTCTGTCCTTGGCTAGCGCCTCGAAGTCGCGGCCGGGCTCTTCGGTGCTCATCGCTTCGCTCGGGATCCTAGTAGGGCTTGAAGTAGCGGCTCACGTCGCGGGCGCGAGGATACTCCAACCAGTAGGTGGACGCCTCGGGCTCGAGGCGGCGGCGGAGCGGATCGCGACCGAGGGCGCGGAAGAGCAGCGCGAGGGGCGTGAAGATCAGGAAGAAGATCAGGCCCAGGACGATCGGCGAGACCACGGCGCCGATCGCCAGGCCGAGGCCCATCCAGAGCTGCCAGGCGCGCCGGCCCAGAGGCGGGTGGAGCGAGGCCAGGAAGAACGCAGCGCCGGCCAGACCGAGGGCGAGGCCGAGCGAGGGGCGTTCGAGGCCCCACCTGGCCAGAGCGGCGAGTGCACCGAAGGCCAGCAGCATAAACACGCCGAAGTGGAGGAGCGCGCGCCCCTGCGGGGGCCTCTGGAGGATCGAGGGGTCCATCAGTCGAGGGGGAAAGCGGCGAGGTGCTCGGCGCGGGCCTCGGGGGTCGCCGCCCGGGCGCGGAGGGCCTCGGGCTGCGCGCTCTTGTCGACGAGGGTGAGGCCCATCACGAGGGCATCCATATCCGTATGCAGGAAGCAGCGGAAGGCGTCCTCCGGGGTGCAGACGATGGGCTCTCCGCGCACGTTGAAGCTCGTATTCACCAGGAGCGGCGAGCCGGTCCGGGCCTCGAAGCGCTGGAGCAGGCGGTGGTAGCGGCCGTGACGCTCAGCGTCGACGGTCTGGAGGCGCGCGGAGCCGTCGACGTGGGTGACGGCGGGGATCGCGCCGGCGCCCTCACGCTCCCGGCGCCGCCCCTCGAGGACCGGCGCGACGAGGAGCATGTAGGGGCTGTCGAGGCCCTCGGGGACGTCGAACCACTCGTGGGCGCGCTCGCGCAGCACGCTGGGGGCGAAGGGCCGGAAGGACTCCCGGAGCTTGATCTTGAGGTTCATCACCGACTGGAGCTCCGGGCGCCGCGGGTCGCCGAGGATGGAGCGGCAGCCGAGGGCCCTCGGGCCGTACTCCATCTTCCCCTGAAACCAGCCCACAACCCGACCCGCCTCGAGGCGGTCCACGACCTCCTCGAGGAGCTCGTCCTCATCCTCGAAGGCCTCGTGGTGGGCTCCCTCCGCCTCGAGGAGCGAGCGGATCGCTGGCTCCTCGAAGGAGGGACCCAGGAGGGAGCCTCGCTGGGCATCCGCCGCCATGGGCGCTCGCTCCCGTCCGTAGAGCTGGTGCCAGGCGAAGAGGGCCGCGCCGAGCGCGCCGCCCGCGTCTCCGGCCGCCGGCTGGACCCAGATCCGCTCGAAGGGACCCTCTCGGAGGAGGCGTCCATTCGCCACGCAGTTGAGCGCGACGCCGCCGGCCATGCACAGGTCGCGCTGGCCGGTCTGCTCGTGGATGTGGGCCCCGATGGCCAGCACGACCTCCTCGACCACCGCCTGGACCGAGGCGGCCAGGTCCATCTCGCGCTGGGTGATGGGAGACTCGGGGGTGCGAGGCGGGCCGTCGAAGAGCTCCGCGAACCGCGCGCCTGTCATGCGGAGGGTGTGGCCGTACGTGAGGTACGACATGTTCAGCCGGTAGCTGCCGTCCGGCTTGACGTCGATGAGGTGCTCGCGGATGCGCGTGGCGTAGCGGGGCTCGCCGTAGGGGGCGAGGCCCATGAGCTTGTACTCGCCGGAGTTCACTCGGAAGCCGCAGAAGTACGTGAAGGAGGAGTAGAGCAGCCCGAGGCTGTGGGGAAACTCGATGGCGCGCTCGAGGCGGATGCGGGAGCCCTGGCCGACGCCCCAGGTGGTGGTGGCCCACTCCCCGACCCCATCGCAGGTGAGGATCGCCGCCTCTTCGAAGGGGGCGGGGAAGAAGGCGCTGGCTGCGTGGGCCTCGTGGTGGTCGGTGTAGACGAGGCGGCCCGGATAGCCCGGCAGACTCCGGCGCAGGGTCCGACCCAGGAAGAGCCGATCCTCGAGCCAGCGAGGCAGCGCCCGGCGGAAGGGGGCGAAGCCACGGGGCGCGTAGCCGAGCCAGGTCTCCAGCAGGCGGTCGAAGGTCTTGAGCGGCTTGTCGTAGTAGGCCACCAGATCGAGGTCCTGGGCCTCGAGGCCCGCCTCGGCGAGGCAGAAGCCGACCGCCCGGGTGGGGAAGCTGGCGTCGTGCTTCACCCGGGTGAAGCGCTCCTCCTGCGCGGCCGCCACGATCACCCCGTCCCGGACGAGCGCGGCGGCGCTGTCGTGGTAGAACGCGGAGAGGCCGAGGATGGTGGTCATGGCGCAGCCAGGGTCGGAGAGCGGGGCGCAGGACACAAGGGGCGAG
>CAZEHU010000006.1:8539-17748 GCA_964511605.1 uncultured Myxococcales bacterium | reverse complement strand
CCCACGAGGCGGATCGCCGCCTGGCGGACCGACTCTACGAGGCCCATGCCCGCCTGCTGGTGCTGCCACACGAGGTGCGCGATCACCTCGGTGTCGGTCTCGCTCTGGAAGCTATGCCCCGCCGCCGCCAGCTCCCTCTTGATCTCGAGGTGGTTCTCGATGATGCCGTTGTGGACCACCGCGACCGATCCGACCCGGTGCGGGTGGGCGTTGTCCTCCGAGGGGCGGCCGTGGGTCGCCCAGCGCGTATGGCCGATGCCCACCTGCCCGTCGATCGGCTCGGACGCCACCGAGCGGATGAGGTTGCGCAGCTTGCCCTCCGCCCGTCGTGTCCTCAGCTCCCCGCCGGTGATCACCGCGACGCCCGCCGAGTCGTAGCCGCGATACTCCAGCCGCGAGAGGCCCTCGAGCAAGATGTCCGAACAGGGCTCGGGGCCTACATAGCCGATGATGCCGCACATCAGGTGCTCTCCTCGTCCGCGGCGGCCTTGGCCGCTTTCGCCCGCGCTCTGGCCTCCTCACGAGGCCGCCGGTGCTTGTCATCGTAGCCCTCGCGCACGACCTCGGGTGCGCGCGACAGCATCAGCGCGCCCGCCGGGACGTCCCGTGTCACCGTCGAGCCGGCGGCCACCGTGGCACGCCGTCCCACCCGAACCGGCGCCACCAGCTCCGTATTCGAGCCGATGAAGACCCCATCCTCGAGCACGGTCCTGTGCTTGCTCGAGCCATCGTAGTTGCACGTGATCGTGCCCGCCCCGACGTTCACGCCCTCGCCCAGCTCGCAGTCCCCGAGGTAGGTCAGGTGGCTCGCTTTGGAGCCGCGACCGATCAGGGCCTTCTTCGCCTCGACGAAGTTGCCGATCTTGGCGCCCTCCCCCAGGCGCGTGCCCGGCCGGATGTGGGCGAAGGGGCCCGCCACGGCGCCCTCCTCGAGGATCGAGTCCTGCGCCACCACGTAAGGCTTGAGGTGGACCCGAGCCCCGATCCTCATTCGCCGCAGGACGACGCCGGCCTCGATGTGGCATCCCTCCCCGACGACCGTGCCCTCGAGGAGCTGCACGGAGGGCCCGAGCACCGTATCCCGCCCGATGATCACGTCGTGATCCACACGCACCGTCGCCGGCTCTTCCATCGTCACCCCGGCCTCCATCAGCCGGAGCCGCCGCTCGTCGAGCATCCGCGCCTCGAGCGCGGCGAGCTGCGCCCTCGTATTGACTCCCTCCACCCGGTGGGCCTCCGCGATGGGGTGCGCCCCGACGAGGGCCCCCTCCTCCGCCATCAGCTCCACGATATCCGTCAGGTAGACCTCCCCCTGATCGTTGTTGGTGCCACACCGTCCGAGCGCCGAGAGCATGGCGGGCGCCTCCCCGAGGTAGACCCCGGAGTTGAGCGTACGCACCGCACGCTCCTCCGGGCTGGTATCCCGCGCCTCCACGATCCTGCGCACCGCGCCCGCGTCATCGCTGATCACCCGACCATAGCCCGAGGGATCGTCCACCTCGAAGGTCAGCACGGTCAGGCTCCGCCCGCTCTCGCGGCTCGCGAGCTCGTGGGAGGTGATGAGGGCCCCGAGGGTGGTCCCATCGAGCAGCGGCACGTCGCCGGCCAGGATCAGGAGCTCGTCGGCCCCTGCGAGGGCCTCGCGGGCCGCCAGGACCGCGCCCCCTGTGCCGTCCTGGACCTCCTGGATCGCAAAGACGAGGTCGGCCTGCGGGAGCTCCCGGCGGAGGGCCACCTCCACCTCCTCGGCCTGGTGGCCGACCACGACGACCACGCGGTCGCAGCCGGCCTCCAGCGCCGCGGCGATCGGCCAGGCGCCGAGGGGGCGGCCCGCGATCGGATGCAGCATCTTGTGGAGCGAGGAGCGCAACCTCGTCCCCCGTCCCGCGGCGAGGACGACGGCAGCACGCAGACCAGCTTGGCTCATGGGTCCTCCGGGGCTCGGCGCGGGATCCTATGCGGGGGCCGCGCCGCGGACCAGTGTTGCGGGCTCGCGACGCGCGATCCCGATGGAAGTCGGGCGCCTCCGAGGCCTCCTCGGGCCGCGCCCTTGTAACGATCTCCCTCGCGGGCTATGGCGAGCACGGGCCCCCGACCTGCGGGGTGCCCACCCCCCTCGGAAGAAGCGGAGCAGGCGATGGTCACGAAAGCGGACACCATCTGGCTCGACGGCGAGCTGGTCCCCTGGGATCACGCGAACGTCCACGTCCTGACCCACACGCTCCACTACGGCCTCGGGGTCTTCGAGGGCATCCGCGCTTACCGTCGCGCCGACGGCAAGAGCGCTATCTTCCGGCTCCGTGAGCACATCGATAGGTTTGTCAGCGGCGCCCGGATGATCACGCTCCCCCTCGACTACTCCGTCGACGACCTGATGGAGGCCTGCCTCAAGGTCGTACGCGCCAACCGCTTGGCCGAGTGCTATCTCCGCCCCATCGCTTTCGTGGGCGAAGGCCAGATGGGCGTCGCGGCCATGAACAACCCGACCCGCGTGGCCATCGCCGCCTGGCCGTGGGGCGCCTACCTCGGGGAGGACGGCCTGCGCCGCGGAGTGCGCCTGAAGACCTCCAGCTTCAGCCGCCCTCACGTCAACAGCCAGCTCCACAAGGGCAAGGTCTGCGGCCACTACGTCAACTCGATCCTCGCCAAGCGGGAGGCCCTCCTCGACGGCTACGATGAGGCCCTCCTCCTCGATACGAGTGGCTACGTCTGCGAGGCGAGCGGCGAGAACATCTTCATCGTCAAGGGCGACTCGGTCTACACACCGAACTTCGGCGGCGCGATCCTCGGCGGCATCACGCGCAGCACCGTCCTCACCCTGGCGCGCGAGGCGGGCTACGACGTCCACGAGGAGCCGATCACCCGCGACATGCTCTACCTATCCGACGAGGTCTTCATGTGCGGCACCGCGGCGGAGATCACGCCCGTGCGCGAGGTGGATCGCCGGACGATCGGCCAAGGTCGCCCCGGACCGGTCACCCTGGGCATACAGGAGCGCTACTTCGACGTGGTGAAGGGCTCCGATACGAGCCACCCGGAGTGGTATACCCCCTTCGAGATCGCCGATCTCTGATCGCCTCGAGGGCAGCTACCTCCAGCTCGCCGACAAGGTCAGCGCCTTCCACGAGCGCGTCGAGGGCCGGCATCCCGGCGCGCTCACCTGTCGAGCCGGCTGCAGCGCCTGCTGCCACCAGCACCTCAGCGTCGTGGCCTTCGAGTTCGAGCGCATCGCCCGCGCAGTCGAGGCCCTCGATCCACGATCGCGCGCCGAGCTCGGCCGACGCCTCGCTCGAGGCCGAGAGGATCCCCGCTGCCCCCTCCTCGACGAGACCGGACGCTGTCGGGTCTACGAGGCCCGACCGATGATCTGTCGGACCCATGGACTGCCGATGGAGGTGCCCGATCCAGAGGACACGTTGTCCCGAGAGGAGATCGCGGGGGAAGCGGAGGCCCCCGAGCGCCTCAGGATCCGCACGGTCTGTCATCTCAATTTCCCAGACGGTCCAGGGGTCCACGAGCTCGACCAGGAGCTGGTGCTCGCCATTGCCCGCGTGGACGGGATGCTCGGTATCATCGACCGCCTGGGTGGCGACGGGGCCAAGGATCGGGTGGACCTCCTGGAGGGGCTCTCGGCGAGGTTTCTATTAGCTCGTGGCTCGGTTACAAAACCCCCGTGATCGAGGGATCCCCCACCTTGTGACCCCCCCCACACGGGCCTAGGGTGGCTCCACGTCTCAGAAGGACTGCGCCACGCCCCTTGCCAGGAGCCCCCGTCATGGCCCGCCGAACGCTCACCGCTCTGGCTGCTCTCTCGCTCCTCGGAACCGCCTTCGCCACCCAGGCTTCGGCCGGCTGGCCGTGGCCTGGAGAGGTCTCCGTCGCCGAGGCCTATAACACCTCGTACTGCGATGACGCCGACACCGCCGGCTTGTCCGGTCTCCAGGATCTCGCCAGCGCCACCGAGCTCGCGATGCAGGCCGTGTGGACCACCGCGCAGATCGCCTCGGTGCAGTTCCTCGTCTTCGACACCGCGAGCACCAAGAGCACCTACCTGCAGGTCCTCGATGTGGCGGGCGTGTCCAAGTACGAGCTCTACGATCCGGGCCCCTGGACGCCGGACTCCCGTGGCTGGCTGCCCGATCAGGGCGAGCCGGTGCAGAGCCTGGTGGATCTCCTCCTCGCCAACGGCCATGACGCCGACACGCCCTTCCAGTTCGTGGTGGGCAACAACGTGATGGATGCGGGCGACACCTACTTCTTGGCGGGCGACGAGACGGGCGAGTACTTCCTGGCGTTCAACGACAATGGCGGCAAGCTCTCTGGCGACGCCGACGCGAACGAGCCGATCATCCTGGCGCTCGGCCCCGACTACGATGCGGCGGCCGACTGCCCCGCTGGTACGAACGTGATCATCGGCACCCAGGGCGACGACGTCATCTACGGCACCCACGGCGCTGACTGCATCGTGGGCCTCGGCGGCGACGACACGATCATCGGCCGCAAGGGCGACGATGTGATCTTCGGTGGCCGCGGCCACGACACCATCAAGGGCAACCGTGGCAACGACGAGCTCTCCGGTGGTAGCTGCCACGACGTGGTGGTGGGCGGCAACGGCGACGACTACGTGGATGGCGGCTCCGGTGATGACGTCGTGCGCGGCCGCAAGGGCCACGACGTGGTGCTCGGCGGCGACGGCGACGACTGGGCCGGTGGCGGAAAGGGCAACGACCTCGTGGACGGCGGCGCCGGCAACGACGAGGTCTATGGCAAGCGAGGCAACGACGTCGTCTTCGGCGGCGCCGGGGATGATCTCGTCGATGGCGACCAGGGCCACGATCTCGTGGACGGCGGCGCCGGCGACGACACCGTCAAGGGTGATCGCGGCAACGACGTCGTGACCGGCGGCGCCGGCGACGACATCGTCAAGGGCAACCGCGGCGACGATCTCGTGATCGCGGGTGGCGGCGACGACACCGCCATGGGCGGCAACGGCGACGACTTCATCGATGGTGGCGACGGCACGGACTACCTCGCCGGCGGCAACGGCGACGACGTCTGCATCTTCGGCGAGACCCTCCACGCCTCCTGCGAGACCGACAACCACTGCGACGGCGGCCCGGCCGTGGTGGCGCGCTATGACCTGACCGACGCCATGAACCTCGGTCAGTCCTCCATCCCCTCGAACGGCCACGGCCTGTACGTCACGGGCTTCTTCGGCGGCGGCAAGTCCTTGTGGGCCTTCTCCTCCGCGATGCTCGACATCTACGAGGACGGCTCCGGGACCCTCTCGGGGATGGCCTCTCCCTTCATGGGCGGACCGGCCGGCGCCTGGGAGATCTCCATCGACCTCGAGCCCCTCGCCGGCCACGGCTGGGGTGGCCCGATGAAGCAGCTCAAGGGCGGCGTGCAGAATGGGGTCGTCGGGAGCTGGGACTACTACACCGTGGGCGCCGACTCCTACATGGCCGAGGTCAACGGCACCGGCTACGCCTCCTTGGGCCTCTACCCGGCCAATGGCAAGTGGCCCTTCCAGCTCGGCTCGATGGCCAACGGCATGAACACCAACTTCGGCCTCAGCGGCTGGTTCACCTTCAGCGTGACCCACTCCAACGGCCAGACCTTCTCGAACTACGGAGACATCAACGTCAACGCCGACGAGGTCGACGCCCCGCAGTGTGATGACGGCTCCCACCCCTTCGCGGCCTCCGGCGTCACCGGCGCGGACCAGGGCTCCACGAACAACGGCGGCATGGTCTCCGGCGATCGCTCCCACGCGGACGCGGGCCTGGAGATGGAGGAGGCCGATGTGGAGACCGGCTTCTTCAGCCTGGGCTTCGGAGGCTCCGCGGTCGTGAGCTTCGCCGACCCGGTCGTCAATGGGAATGGCGACGATCTCGTGGTCTGGGAGAAGACCTACTGCTGCGGCAACTACCCGGAGGAGACCGCGGACGTCTTCGTCTGGGACGACTCGGCGATGGACTGGGCGTACGTAGGCACCGCCTCGAACACCACGGACCCGGCCTCCTCGAACAACCCGAACTACTTCGACCTCGGCGACGTGCCCTTCACGAGCCACGTCATGGTCGTCGACACCACCGACGGTGGTGCGCACAGCGGTGGGGCCGACGCGTTCGACCTGAACGGCGTCTACGGCCTGCATACCAACGACCGCATGTAATCAGGGAGAGGGACGAACGCGCGGCCGCCGCGCGGGACTCGCTTTTCGGGCGGGGGCTCCGGCCCCCGCCCTTTCTTCTCCAGGCTCAGGCTCCTCGATGACCTGGCGCTTGAACTCCCGCGGGCGTTGGGCGATGGAGTGGACATGGAAGCACGACTCTGGAACGTCTACCTGTCCGGCGAGATCCACAGCGACTGGCGCGACGCGATCGCCCAGGCGTGCGAGGCTCGCACGATCCCTGTCCGCCTCATGGGACCCGAGCTCGACCACGCCACCAGCGATGGATGTGGAGAGGCGATCCTGGGCCCGGAGGAGAGCGGCTTCTGGCGGGATCACAAGTCCGCCAAGCTCAACGCGATCCGCACCCGGGGCGTGCTGGGCCGTTGCGACATCGTGGTCGTGCGCTTCGGCGAGCGCTACCGGCAGTGGAACGCCGCGTTCGACGCCGGCTGGGCCGTGGCCCAGGGCAAGTCGATCATCACCCTGCACGATCCCAGCCTCGACCACGCCTTGAAGGAGGTCGACGCCGCCGCGCTCGCGGTGGCCCGGACCGCTGAGGAGGTCGTGGAGATCCTCGCCTACGTCACCAGCCGCCCCTTCTGAGCCGGCGGCCCCCGATGAGCGGCCCCCTCACCGAGGCCCAGGTGGAGCTGTTGCGCAAGCGCCTCGAGGCCCTGCACGTGGAGCTCAAGGAGACCCTCGACGTCTCGAAGAGCGGAGCCGGCCCTGTCTCCCTCGACGAGCCCATCGGCCGGGTCTCCCGCATCGACGCCATCCAGGGCCAGAAGATGGTCCAGGCCTCCCGGGCCCGCGCCCGGACACGCTTGGCCCAGGTGCGAGCCTCCCTGCAGCTCGTACGCACCGGCGAGTACGGCGAGTGTCGCGAGTGCGGCGACGAGATCGGCTGGCCGCGGCTCAACGCGCGGCCCGAGTCGCCCTTCTGCCTGGACTGCCAGGGACGCCGCGAGACCACCCGGTGAGGGGTGCCCCGCGATCTTCATGGACGCTTGAACCCGCACCGGAGGAGCCGTGAGGATTGCGGTCTCGACGGATCTTCGCTCCGCGCTCGTCGGGGCGCTGCTGGCCTGGCTCGAGGGCCGGGAGCACGAGGTGCGCTACCTCGGGCCCGAGGAGGAGGGCGGTGAGGCGGACTGGCCGGTGGTGACCCGCGCGGCCGCGGAGGCTGTCCGGGACGATGAGGCCGAAGAGGCGATCGTCTGTTGCTGGACCGGCACCGGCGCCGCCCTCTGCGCCAACAAGGTCCACGGGGTGCGGGCGGCCCTCTGCTCCGACGCCGAGACCGCGCGCGGCGCGCGCAAGTGGAACCACGCCAACGTCCTGGCGCTCTCTTTGAGGACCACCAGCGAGCCGCTCCTCGAGGAGATCCTCGAGGCCTGGTTCGACGAGCCCTGGTCGACCGATGTTTGGAATCGCGAGCAGATCGAGAGGGTCGAGGCCCTGGAGCGGGATCAGGGCGCCTCGCGGAAGCGGTAGCCGACACCGCGCACGGTCTCGACATAGGTGGCGGCGTCGCTGAGCTTCTCGCGGAGGCGCTTGACGTGGGTATCGACCGTGCGGGTCGTGAGCTCCGGGCTCATCTCCCAGACGTCCGTCAGCAGGACCTCGCGGGTCTGCACGCGTCCCTTTCGCTCCATGAGGGTCACGAGCAGGCGGAACTCGAGGGCGGTGAGGTGGATCTCCCGGCCCTCCACCCAGGCGCGGTGGCCGGCGGTGTCCACCTCGAGCGTGCCGAAGACCCTGCGCTCCTGGGCCTCGTCGGACGCCTGCGCTCTGGTGGTCCGCCGCAGGATGGCGCGGGCGCGGAGCAGGAGCTCGCGCACGCTGAAGGGCTTGACCACGTAGTCGTCCGCCCCGAGCTCGAGGCCCACCACCCGGTCGATCTCCTCCCCCCGCGCGGTCACCATGATGATGGGCACATCCGAGCGGCTGCGGATCTGGCGGCAGACCTCCTTGCCGCTGAGATCGGGGAGCATGAGGTCGAGCAGGACCACATCCGGCCGAGGGCGGGACGTGGCCTTCTCGATGCCCCCGGCGCCGGTCAGCGCCGCGAGCACGGTGTAGCCTTCACGCTCGAAGGCGTAGCGCATCGTATCGATGAGATCTGGCTCGTCCTCGATGATCAAGACGCAGCGCGTGGGACCGCCGCTGTCCGGCGAGGCGCTCACTGTCAGCTCCCCTCCGGGACCCAGCCTTGGGACTCCGCATCCCAGCGCTGCCACGCGCCGTCCTGGTCCATGTGGAAGAGGTCGTCGCCTCCGGCCCGCACCTCGAAGTCCAGGGTCGTGAAGCTATCGGCGAGGGCGCCGTCCGCATCGTCGTGGCGGGCCTTGGAGGCCTTCTCTTCGATGGTATGGGCCCTCGCGGCCAGCTTCTCGGCGCTCGCCGTGAACTCCACGAAGCCGTGGGAGGCGATGTCCTGCCAGGCCAGATGGGGGTTCGGGCGCGTCACCGGGTCGGTGAGGAAGTCGCCGACGGAGTACGCGAGGGCGGGGGCTCCCACCGCCAGCAGGTTCGGATCCGCCGAGGCCTGGTTGACCATCAGGGTGCGATAGGTGCCCGACGAGATGGCGCCGCTGACGAACTCCGGGATGCGCTTGCTCGGATCGGAGCGGTGGGTCGCGTGGCCGAAGAAGAAGGCGTGGATGTCGCCGGTCACCGCCACGAGGCCTGGGATGTCGCTGAGCTCCTCGAGCAGAGCGTCCCGCCGATTCGGCTGGCCGTCCCAGTCCTCGGCGCTCAGGTAGATCGTGGTCTGGAAGGACTCGGGCAGGGTGTCGAAGGAGGACAGGTCGATCATGCGGCGCATGAGGGTGTACTCGTTGCCCCAGATCTTCCACGTTCGGCTCGAGCCCTTCAGGGTCTCGAGGAACCACGCCCGCTGGGCCTCACCGAGGGCCACCTCGCTCTCGCCGCCCGAGGTGAGCCAGCGCACCCGAGTGATCGCGTCGAAGATGGGGGCCACCACGAAGTAGCGGGCGCCGACGGCGGAGTACTCCGAGAGCTTGAGGAG
>CAZEHU010000006.1:5597-8529 GCA_964511605.1 uncultured Myxococcales bacterium | reverse complement strand
ACCGTGATGCCCGAGGGGACCTCCGGTGTCGTCGCCAGCCCCCGCAGGAGGTCCGGATCATCCTCGTCGATCGCGTCGTAGGCGCCCGCCCCGGCCTCCTCGAGGTCGGCGAGGCGAGCGTTGATCCACGGGACCGAGAGCAGCCCGGTGATCTTCGCCGCGTCGATGTCGAGGGTCTCCGCGTTGTCGGCGAGCAGGGTCGCGAAGGCTCCTGCCTCGAAGGCGTCGACGTCCACATAGGGGATCGCGAGCGCCGGGACCTCACCGAGGTGGGTCGTCAGCTCGTCGGCGGTCGCGGCGATGGCGCCTGGGAAGGCGTCCTCGGCGATCACGTGATCGGAGCGGTAGCGCCGGAGGTCGGTCATCACCACGTGCACGTGCTGGCCGAACGCGAGATCGCGGTAGGCCTCGAGGTCATCGGGGAAAGGCACGGAGCGATCGAAGACGAAGTCCGGGGCGCCCGCGTAGTCCACGGGCATGTACTCGCTCCAGGCCTGATCCGCGTTCTTCCTTCGCTCTGGATCGTTCTCATCCTCGGCGCCGTCGAAGTAGGTGGCCGTGGTGCCCCAGCAGTCGTCGGAGAACTCGTGGTCGTCGCCGATCACGATGAAAGGGAAGCGCTCGTGGGCCCGCTGGAGGTCGGGATCGGAGCGATAGGTCTTGTAGAGCTCGCGGTAATTGCCGAGGGCCCGGGCCGCGTGGAACTCCTCCTCGGTGCCCGCGTTGAACGTGATCGCGCCCTCGGTATCCGTGAAGGTCACGGCCCGGTCGGGGTTCTGGGCCTGGAAGAGGGGATCGTCCGTGGTCTCGTACACGTAGTCCCCGAGGTGGAGGACGAAGTCGAAGGGCTCGGCCTCGTCCACCTCGGCGATGCGGCGCCAGACGTTATAGTAGCGGCCGCCGAAGTCCTGGCAGCTCGTGATCGCGAAGCGTACCGGCACGTCGGCGTCGGGGGCCGGAGCGGTCCGCGTGCGCCCGGTGCGCGAGGTGATGACCTCACCGTCCTTCTCGTAGTGGAAGCGATAGAAGTAGGTCGTGGCCGCGCTCAGCCCGACCACCCGCGCCTTCACGCAGTGATCCTGCTCCGCGAGGGCGTCGAGGCCCAGGGAGGTGCCGCCGTCGAGGGCGATCAGCTCGGAGAAGTCCTCGCTCTCGGAGAGCTCGAGGCTGAGGAGCTTGTCCTCCGGGCCGTCCTCGACGCGGGTCCAGAGGACCACGCTCTCGGGACGCGGATCCCCGGAGGCCACGGACTGCGGGAAGTAGCCCGGGTCGGTGGGCGCGAGGGCATCGGACCCATCCTCGACCGGTCCGACGTCCGGCCCTCGGGTCGAGGTGTCCTCGAGGGAGCCGCCGGAGTCGTCCGGTACCCCACTTGCATCGGCGACCCCGCCGCCGCCGGCTCCATCGCCCGCGCTGGGACCGCCGTCCTCGGATCCGCCGCCCCCCCCTTTGCCGCCGCTTGCGCACGCGGGCCCGAGGATCACACCACCCGCCGTCGCGAGCGTAGCCTTGAGAAATCGTCGTCGGTCCATGTGTGCTAGCTTGGTCGGGATGTCGGCGCCCATCAAGGTCGACGTGGCAGTGATCGGCGCCGGCACCGCAGGCGCGTCGGCCGCGTATCACTGCGCGAGGCGCGGCCTGTCGGTCGCCTGCCTCGATGGCCGCCCCCTCGAGCAGGCCGGCGCGCGTTGGGTCAACGGCGTCCCCGCCTGGGCCTTCGACGAGGCCGGCCTCGCCCGGCCGGAGGCCCCCGAGCGCCTGGGCGGGGATCATCCTTTCCACATCCTCGCCGGCTGGGGCCCCCGCCGGGTCACGGTGACCGGCTCGGGGGTGCTGGAGGTGGACATGCGCCTCCTCGTCGGGCGCCTGCAGCGGCTCGCGAGCGAGGCGGGCGCCCGCCTCCTGGGCGAGGTGCGGGTCAGCGGCCGCCAGGGCCGCCGGCTCGAGACCACCGGCCCGGCCGTCGAGGCGGAGGTGATCGTCGACGCGAGCGGCCTCGGGGGGGCGGGACTGGTCGATACGGCCCCGGTGCCGCCGTGGGACATCTGCACGGCGGCCCAGGAGGTCCGCGACGTCGTCGATCGGGACGCCGCGCTGGCGTGGGTGCGCTCCCACGAGGCGGAGCCCGACGAGACGCTCTGCTTCACCGGCGTGGCCGGCGGCTACTCCATCGTCAACGTACGGACCGACGGAGAGGGGGTCTCGATCCTGACCGGCTCGATCCCGGCGATGGGCTTTCCCTCCGGCCGTGCGCTCCTCGATCGCTTCGTCGAGGAGCACCCTTGGGTCGGCGACCGCCGCTTCGGCGGGGCGCGGCCGATCCCCCTCCGGCGGCCAGAGGATCGTCCGGACCGACCCCTCGACGGGGAGGCCACGCTGGTCCTGCTCGGCGACGCGGGCTGCCAGCTCTTCACCGCCCACGGCTCCGGAATCGCGGCGGGCCTGCTGGCGGCCTCGGATCTGGCCGAGGCCCTCGCGGCGGCGCCGGACGGCCGGGCGGGAGCGCGGCGCTACGCCGTCCAGTGGATGCGCCGCAGGGCGCCGACCCTGGCGGCCTACGACGTCTTCCGGCGCTACAGCGCCAGCCTCGCCGCCGAGGACATCGAGGGCCTGATGGACGCGGGCCTCATCACCGAGTCCATGAGCCGGCCCACCCTCGCCCAGCGGGATCCACCCATCACCGTCGGCTTCCTGGTGCGCCAGGGCGTCACCGCCCTCCGCTCGCCGGGGGTGGTGGCCCCGATGGTGCCGATCCTGGTGCGCATGGAGCGGCTGCGCAGGCACTACAGGCGCTATCCCGAGGACCCCTCCGCCATCGCCCCGTGGGCCCGGAGAGCGACGAGGATCGCCGGGGATGGCTGAGGAAGCGAGGGGCGAGAGATTGGCGCCCGCGGCAGGGCTCTCCTATCTTCGGAGCATGCCCCCTCCCGCC
>CAZEHU010000006.1:0-5587 GCA_964511605.1 uncultured Myxococcales bacterium | reverse complement strand
CCTTCGCGTCTCCCCCCTCGCACAGGTGGGGTCACCACGCTGGCGCTGTGGCTCCTGCCAGCCGCGGGTCTGGTGCTCGCCCTCGCCGGCTGCACCAAGGTGAAGAAGATGGTGGTGGAGCCCGGCGTCGAGGCCGGAGAGGGCGTCGGCTTCGACGAGACCGAGCCGGGCACCACCCCGGTGCCCACGCCGGTCGCCGAGCCGGAGCCGGAGCCCGAGCCCGAGCCGGCGCCCGAGGACGTCGTCGAGGTCGAGGAGCCCACGGACGCCGACCCTCACGACGTCCAGGCCCTCGACGCCACGGATACCGGGCCCGCGACCGAGGATGCCGCACCGGACGTCGAGCCGGAGCCGATCCCGGATGTCGATCTGGACCCGGAGCCCGAGGTGCCGGACGTGCAGCCCGAGCCCGAGCCTGAGCCGGAACCGGAGCCGGAGCCCGAGGTCTGCACCCCCTCCTGCCCCGGCCTCGACTGTGGCACCGATGGCTGCGGGGGGAGCTGCGGGACCTGCGCGATCGGCGCGGTATGCCTCGAGGGCAAGTGTGTCCATACCTGCCCCAACGGCACCTGCGACCACGCCCTCGGTGAGAGCTGCGTGACCTGCGAGGCCGACTGCGGCTGCCTCATCGGCGCCACCTGTCTGAGCATCGGGGCCTGCTGCATTCCGCAGTGTGCCGGCAAGGCGTGCGGCCCCGATAGCTGCGACGACCTCTGTGGGATCTGCGCCAACGGCCTGGTCTGTGACGAGGGCCTCTGCGCCCAGAAGGTCTCGGACGCCACCATCGCTTTCGCCCCCACGAACATCGATGCCGGGGATCTCGTGCAGGTCTCGGTGCAGGATACGACACCCTGGGTCTACGTGGACCTCCAGGTGATCGGCCCCTGCGGCGAGCTCCAGTCCACCTGGCTCGGGGTGCAGGAGGTCCAGCCCGGCACGTGGCAATGGCAGTTCGAGGTGGGGCCCCTGACCGGCGGAGATCACTCCTTCGAGTTCACCCGTGATCAGGGCGCCGTCGTCGTGGTCTCCGAGACGAAGACCGTCCTCGGGGAGATCGACTGTAGCGGGACGGGCGGCCAGATCTGCTTCTCGAAGGGGCAGCTCTGCGAGGACCAATTGAACCTGGTGAAGACCTGCAAGGAGACCGGCTACCTGGCGGCCATCGGCTGCTACAAGTTCGGCATCTGCGCCGAGGAAGGCAGCGGCGATGCCTGCACCTGGGGCGTCGGCTCCTATTGCGACGATCCCTGTGATGCGGACGCCCCGCCGGGGACGCTCCCCCCCAATCCCTTCGGCGTGGCCTTGAGCGGACCGGGCGATGCCATCCAGCTCGACTATGTGGAGGACCTCACGGGGGTGGGCGGCCACGTGCGCCTCGTCTTCGAGGGCATCACCCCGGCGACCGCGGGGCCCGCGCCGGAGTGGATCGCCGCCCTCGAGGGAGTGCACCAGCGCAACCTCGTGCCCATCGTCCGCCTCGGCCCACCGGCGGGCATGGAGGCGATCCGCCAGTGGTCCGACGACAGCCAGCATAAGGAGTACGACACCCTCGCGGCGGCCTACGCGAACGTGGTCAAGAAGCTCCCGCAGCCCGGTGGGGTGCCGCTCTACCTGGTGATCCACAGGGAGCCGAACCTCTGCGATCACTGGATGTGCGAGGGGGGCGGGCAGCTCCTGGCGTTCACGATGGCCGCCGAGTACGCCTTCTTCTTCCGGGATGTAGCGACGGCGATCCACGAGCTCGGCAACCCGGACGTGCGGGTCGCCCCTGCCGCCATGGCCCCCGGCGGCGCCTCGAAGTGCGAGTGCTGCGGCACCCAGGGCTGCACGATCACGCCGGGCGAGACCGGCCTGGACTTCCTGATCAAGATGCAGCTCGCGGTCGACGGCGTGCTCGAGCACGCGGACTTCCTGGCGAGCCATAGCTGGCCCGCCGCCGGGGTCGGCTGGGGCCTGTTCGAGTCCTTCGACCAGGCGAAGGCAGGCCTCACCTACTTCATGCAGGAGCTCGAGGCGACGATCCCCGAGCTCCCGGTCCTCATCACGGAGACCGGCTGGTCCACGCAGCGACCGGTCGGTGGGCCCTTCCCGTCGCCCCAGACCGTGGCCCTCTGGACCCGCCTGGCCTACGAGGACATCTGGCTCCTCAACTTCCCGGTGAAGGCCGTCACGCCCTTCGTCCTCCAGGATCCCTTCTGGGGGGATCAGGAGGGCTTCGGCTGGATCTCCGCCGAGGGGTTGCCCCTACCGGTCTACGAGCAGGTGCGTGAGCTGAGGATCGAGCTGGGCTTGTAGGAGCCTAGCCTAGGAGCCTAGCGTCGTCGCCGCCGCCCGCCGCCGCCCCGACCTCGTCCGCCGCCGCCGCGTCCGCCGCCGCCCCGTCCGCGCTCTCCAGAGTCGGCGCGCTCCCCCATCGTCTCCCCGGGCGGCCAGCCCACGTAGGTCCGGCCCCGGTCGCGGTGGAAGCGTCCGGAGCGATCCCTGCGGAAGAGGTCGTCGGTGGGGATGTTGTGGGGGATCTTGGTGTCGATGTACTTCTCGACCGCCGGCAGCCCCATCACGAAGTCCTCGCACGCGAGGGTGATGGCGACGCCCTTGGCGCCCGCGCGGGCCGTGCGGCCGATCCGATGGACGTAGTCCTCGGGATCCTCGGGGATGTCGTAGTTGAAGACGTGGCTCACATCGTCGACGTGCAGCCCACGGCTCGCCACGTCGGTGGCCACCAGCACGTCGATCTTGCCCTCCTTGAGGGCCGAGATGATCTGCTGGCGCTTGTTCTGGCGGATATCCCCGGACATGTAGACGGCCTGGATGCCGTTCTGTCCGAGGCGCCAGGCGAGCTCCTCGCCCCAGCGCTTGGTATTGACGAAGATCATCGTGCGCACCGGCTGCTCGATCTCGAGCAGGCCCAGCAAGAGCTCGACCTTCTCGTGGCTGCCCACGTGGTAGAGGCGCTGGTCGATGGCGTCCACGACGATCTGCTCGGGCTCGATGGTCACCTCGACCGGATCGAGCATGAAGCGGAACGCGAGGCGCTTGACCTTGTAGTCGAGGGTCGCGCTGAAGAGCAGGGCCTGGCGCTTCTTCTTCGGCGGGATGCGCCGGAACAGGAAGTTGATGTCCTTGATGAAGCCCATGTCGAACATGCGATCGGCCTCGTCGAGGACGAAGACCTCGATGCGCTCGAGGCGCAGGATCCCTCGATTGTAGAAGTCGATCAGTCGTCCCGGAGTGCCGACGACGATGTCGACGCCACGCTCGAGGGCCTTCGCCTGCTTCTCCACACTGACGCCGCCGTAGCAGAGGGTGACCTCCAGCTCGGTGTGCACGGCGAGCTGGGCTGCGTCATCGGCGATCTGGATGGCCAGCTCGCGCGTCGGGGCCACGACCAGGGTCCGCGGCTGGCCACCGGAGGGGCGCTGGGACTCGAGCAGCCGCGTCATCGCTGCCAACAGGAAGCACGCGGTCTTGCCCGTCCCTGTCTGGGCCTGGCCGGTCAGGTCGCGGCCGCCCAGGAGGTGAGGGAGGCCCTGGGCCTGGATGGGTGTCGCCGTCTCGAACCCCAGGTCGGCCACCGCCCTCCCCAGAGGCTCGGGCAGGTTCAAATCCTGAAACTTCAAGGTGTTGTCGTCCCCATCGTCAGAGCGGGGGCACGGTGGGGCCCCGGGGGCTCGAAGTCAAGTACCGCTGCCCCGGGGCCTGCGGGCGCGGCAGCATTCTCCCAGCGCCTGGCGTATGGTTCCCCGAATGGACCCGGTGACCCTCGGCCTGACGCTCTTCGCTGGCCTGATCCTCCTCGGTGCCCTCGGGGAGACGGCCTTCGCGCGGACCCGCATCCCCGATGTGGTGTGGCTGATCCTCGCCGGTGTGCTGCTCGGTCCGGTGCTGGGCGTGGTCGAGCGCGAGCAGCTCACGGCCATCACCCCCGGCTTCGCGGCGATCACCCTGATCATCGTGCTCTTCGAGGGGGGCAGCCGCCTGGTGGTGCGCGACCTCGTGCGAGCAGCCGGCCGTGCCACCCTCCTCAGCGCCACCGGCTTCCTGGTCACGGTGCTGGGTGTCGCGCTGGTGAGCTGGCTCGTGGGCCTCGCCTTCACCGAGGCCTGGACCTTCGCCCACGGCATCATGCTGGGCGCCATCGTCGGCGGCTCCAGCGCCCTCATCGTGATGCCCTCGATGACCCTCGGTGGCGTCGACGAGGACGTGGCGAACGTCGTCAGCGTGGAGAGCGCCCTGACCGACGCCCTCTGCGTCGTGGTCACCATCGCGATGATCGGCATCATCGCCAGCGGACAGGCCTCCCTCGGCGAGAGCCTGGCCACCCTGGGCAAGCAGTTCTCCATCGCCGCTGTGGTGGGCGTCGCCGCCGGCTGGTGCTGGATGCCGGTCATGCGTGCCCTCGCCGGCAACCCCCACGCCTACCCGGTCACCCTCTCGGCCCTGATCGCGGTCTACGCCCTGGTGCAGTACCTCGGCGGTAGCTCGGCGCTCGGCATCCTCGCTTTCGCCATCGTCGTCGGCAACGCGCCGGCCCTCCTCCGCCTCACCGGGTTCACCACCCCGGAGCGCGCGGAGCTCGAGCTCAGCATCCGGCAGATCCACTCGTCGATCGCCTTCATCGTCAAGACCCTCTTCTTCACCTTCATCGGGCTGATGATCGGGCCGCCCTGGGGGCTCGTCGCTGCCGGCCTCCTCCTCGGTGGGTTGCTGCTGGTGCTCCGCTATCCCGTCGTGAAGCTGGTGATGCGAGGCTCCACGATCCCGTCCCACCAGCACGGCATCGTGCTGGTCGCCCTGCCTCGCGGTATGGCGGCCGGGGTCCTGGCCACCATGCCCTTCCAGGCCGGTCTCGCCGGCACCGAGAACCTCCCCTCCCTGGTCTTCAGCGCCGTGCTCGCGTCGATCCTGATCTTCGCCATCGGCTTCCCAATCGCCCAGAAGCGGGCCGATGCATCGCAGGCGCAGGGGGAGCCACCAGCGGAGGAGGCGTCGGCGGGAGTCGATGCCGCGGCGGCGGCTACGTCTCAGCCGCCTCCTGCTGCTCCAGCGTCTCCCGAAGCAGGACGCTGAGGGCGCCGATGCGGACCGGCTTGTGCAGGAGGGTGACCTCCTCCCGCGTGAGGCCGTGCTCCCGCAGGATCTCGTCGCCATAGCCACTCATGAAGACCACCTCGCCCCTGTAGCCGGCGCTGCGCATGCGATCCACCATCGCGAAGCCCGTCATCTCCGGCATCGACACATCGCTGAGGATGAGGTCCGGCGCGCGCCCCTCATCCTCGAGCTCCGCAAGCCGCTCGAGGGCCTGCGCGGGTAGAGGGCAGGCGGTGACCTGGAAGCCGGAGAGCTCGAGGCCCCTCGTCATCACCGCGAGGAGGGTGAGCGTATCCTCCACCACCATGATGTGGTGGCCGCCCGTGGTCTCCGCTGGAGTCTGGGAGGGAGGCTCGGCCTTCCGTGGAGGAGCAGGAGCAGGGACGAGCGGCAGCTTCAGGGTGACGGTCGTGCCGCGGCCCTCCTCGCTCTCGAGGCTCGTATGGCCTCCGCAGCGAGCTACGGCGTCGTAGACGGTCGAGAGTCCGAGCCCGGT
>CAZEHU010000005.1:0-18435 GCA_964511605.1 uncultured Myxococcales bacterium | reverse complement strand
GTCCGGGGCCGGAGCCCGGCCCCGTGAGGGTCGCTGCGCGTCAGGTCCTACGGGGCTTCGCCGGCAGGATCGGCACGTCGCGGCCGCGCACCTGGAGGGGCTTGCCGGCGTCGAGCAGGCGCTGGGCCTCCTCGCGCGTGACCCCGACGAAGGTGTGGCGGTCGTACAGGTGGATGCGCCCGATGTCGCTACCCTTGAGGCCGGCGCCCCGGGTCAGTGCACCGACCACGTCCGAGGGGCGTACGTGGCGCGTCCTACCGATGGGCAGGTAGAGCTGCATGTGGCCCTCGTCCACGTCCGCACGCTGAGGAGCGCCGCCACGACGCTTGTCCTGGGCGCCCTTGTCGAAGCGGGGCCGCTCGTCCCGCGCTCGCTCGCCACGAGCGCGCTCGTCCCGCGCCCTCTCGCCACGACTGCGTTCATCCCGCGCTCGTTCGCCACGACCGCGCTCGTCCCGCGCCCTGTCATCACGACCGCGCTCGTCCCGCGCGCCCCCGCCACGACTGCGTTCGTCCCGCGCTCTCCGGCCACGAGCGCGCTCGTCCCGGTGGCGCTCGCGGGGCCGCGGCTCCCGGCCCCAGACCGGTGGCCGATCGTCCGGCGCGCGCTCACCCACCTCCGGTAGGCGCCGATCCCGCGCCAACAGCTCCAGAGCCGCCGCCGCCACCTGCTCCGCCGTCCACCCCGTCGCCTCGGCGATGTCCTCGACACGAGCGTGGCGGTGCTCGGGGTCGAGGGTCTCGAGGGTCGCCGTCAGCTCCTCGCGGAAGGCCTCGTGGCGGACCCGCGCGATGTCGGCATCGGAGGGCACGGCCACCGGGGTGACCTTGGCCTTCAGGCGCCGCGTCAGGCCGAGGAAGCGACGCTCCTGGCCGGGCTCGACGAAGGTGATGGCGTGGCCGTCCCGTCCGGCGCGGCCCGTCCGGCCGATCCGATGCACGTAGGTGTCGTCGTCCCCCGGCAGGTCGACGTTCAGCACGTGGGTGATGAGATCGACGTCGATGCCGCGGGAGGCCACGTCAGTCGCCACCACCACGTCGATGCTGCCCCGGCGGAAGGCCGCCAGGACCCGCTCCCGCGCGGCCTGGTTCAGGTCTCCGTGCAGGGCCGCGGCGTCGACGCCGCTGGACTCGAGTCCGCGGGCCAGCTCGTCGCAGCCATGCTTGGTGGCGCCGAAGACCAGGGTCGCGCCTCGCTCCTCGGCGTCCAGGACCCGCTCGAGGGCCTCGAGCTTGTTGCGGCGGGGCACTCGCATCCAGCGCTGATCGATGTGGCCGACGGCGGCTCGCCCTCGCTCTTCCACGTTCACGTCGATGGCGCCGGGCAGGAAGCGCGCGACCAGGCGGCGGATGGGCGGTGGCATGGTGGCGGAGAAGAGGGCCACCTGGCGGTCGTCGGGCGTGGCGCCGAGCAGGGTCTCCACATCGTCGATGAAGCCCATGCGCAGCATCTCATCGGCCTCGTCGAGCACGACGACCTCGACCCCGCTGAGGTCGAGGACCTCCTTGTCGAGGAGATCGAGGAGGCGCCCGGGGGTGCCGACGACGATCGGCACGTTCTGCTTCAGCGCGCGGATCTGCGGGGTGTAGGAGGCGCCGCCGTAGACCGGCACGACGCCCAGCCCGGAGCCCTTGGCGTAGTCCTCGACCGCCGAGCAGACCTGGAGCGCCAGCTCCCGCGTCGGGGCCAGCACGAGGGCGCGGACGCCGTCGCCTGGCGTGCGGCGTAGACGGTCGAGCAGCGGCAGCGCGAAAGCCGCGGTCTTCCCGGAGCCCGTGCGGGCCCGCGCGACCACATCGCCGCCGTCGAGGAGCGGCGGGATGGCCGCCTCCTGGATGGGGGTCGGCTCGACGAACCCCAGGGCTTCCACGGTCCGCGCGAGCTGCTCCTCCACCCCGAGGTCGAGGAAGGACGAGCCCTCCGCCTCGGGGGCGGGGCTGGTCTCGTCGGGGGTCTCCTCGGGCGGGGGCGCGATCATGGGCGCCCCCCTGACAGGAGCGGAGGTCCCTGTCAATGAATGGGTTTTCGGTCATGGCACCGGACGCTCCACGCTCGGACGTGCCGGACTGTGGGCCTGTGTCCGCGGAAGGAGCCGCGAGATCGACGTGCCCTCCGGTTCTGGGGTAGCCGCCTGGCAGCCTCACCCGGGAGGTGCGACGATGACCCATGGGCTGGCTCTCCCAGATCCCGACGCCCTTTCGGGTCATGGTGGCGCTCTACACGGTGGGCACCCTCTTCCTGCTCGTCTTCTACTGGATGGTCGCCAAGCTGGTCCTCTGGGGCGGGTAGGCCTGAGGCGCTGAGGCCTGAGGCGCTGAGGCCTGAGGCGGTGGGGCCCGCGCGGGGCCTGCGAAGTTGTCGCGTACCGGGTCCGCCGATACCCTCCGTGCGCCCCTGACCATCCCCCGCGGGAGCGCCACGTGAACGAGCGAACCCCCCTCTGCATCCCGGTCTTGATCGCCTTGGGCCTCGCGGGGCTCTCCGCATGCGTCGAGGCCGCGTCGTTCGAGGACGAAGCGGACACTCCGGCCGCCGAGCCGGAGGCGGCCGAGGACAGCGCCGAGCCTCTGGGAGGGGAGGGCGACACTGGCAGCGAGCCGGACAGCTCCGTCGAGCCCGAGCCGACCCCGAGCGAGCCCGACGCGAGCCCCGAGCCCGAAGGGGCGGAGCCGGAGATCAGTGAGCCGGACGCTGGCCCTCCAGACGTCGCCGAGCCCGAGCCCGAGCCCGAGGGCTGCGTGGGGGACTGCACCGAAAAGAGCTGTGGAGACGACGGCTGCGGCGGGAGCTGTGGGAGCTGCGGCCTCGGCACGTTCTGTGACGAGCCCGAGGGCGCGCCGTGGCTCTGCGTCGCGCAGATCTGCCAACCGGGCTTCCCCTACTGCGCCGAGGACCAGGTGGAGACCTGCAACTCCGCGGGCTCCGGCCCGGTCACAGGCTTCACTGAGGACTGTACGCTCGCGGGAGATCAGTGGACCTGCGTCGACGAGGACGAGGCGGAGTGCGCTTGCGTCCCAGCTTGCGAGGGCAAGGCCTGCGGTCCCGATGGCTGCGAGGGGAGCTGCGGCACGTGCGAGGAGGACGAGTACTGCGACGAGTCCTCCGGGCAATGCAGCGACCAGCTCTGCACCCCCGGCGCCGACACCTGCGATAGCGACGGCCTGCTCCAGGTCTGCAATCCGGTGGGGGATGCCTACGTGGACGGTGCGACGATCGACTGCGGCGACCTCGGACCCCAGATGGTGTGCGAGGGGGGAGAGTGCGTCTGCGCCCCCGCGTGCGACGGCAAGAGCTGTGGTCCCGACGGCTGTGGTAGCCAGTGCGGCGACTGCGCGAGCGGCAAGGTCTGCGCGCAGGATAGCGGCCAATGCGAGGTGCCGGTCTGCGCTCCGGACCAGTGGTTCTGCGAGGGGGGAACCAAGGTCCAGTGCAACGCCTGGGGGACGGGATCAGTGGACGCGGGCTTCGACTGCGAGAGCCTGCAGATGGGCTGCGACCAGGGCCAGTGCGTGAACGTCTGCGAGCCCCAGTGCCAGTTCAAGGAGTGCGGGCCGGATAACTGCGGCAGCCAGTGCGGCTTCTGTACCGTGCCTGGGACGACCTGCAACAACGCCACCGGGCAGTGTGTGCAGGCCGCCGGCTGTCCCTGCCCCGGCGATCAGCTCTGCCAGGCGAGCTACTGCATCTCCTGCGCCGACTTCTGCGCCCAACCCGGCACGCCCTGCGATCAGCAGCACTTCGGAGAGCAAGGCAACGCCTGCTTCTGCCCGTGCGGAGGCCCCGGGCCCGATCCGAACTGCGAGGGCGTCGGCCCCGCCCCGGAGTGCACCGGCATCTCGTGCGGCCACCTGGAGAACGGGTGCGGCGACGTGAACTTCTGCAACCAGCCGTGTGCTTTCGGGACCTGCAGCGACGAGCAGCCGGGCTTCCTGGTCGGCGTGCCGGAAGGCGTCGGCGACCTGGCCGCGATGATCACCACCTGCGACTCCGGGAGCTGCAAGCCGGCCATCCTCGCGTTCGATCCCGACCTCTTGTTCGCCACCACCGACGAGCTCGCCGGGATCGAGCCCGAGGTGGGCTGGGACCTACACCTCGAGGGCATGACCGTCTCCCCGAGCGGCCCGATCTACCTGGCCGGCTGGACCCAGCAGCCGGGGGACGACGTCCGCTACGGATGGGCTGCGCGCCTGAACGACAAGGGCGTCGTGGCCTGGTCCTGGACCTACGATCATCCGAGCGCGTTCATGGACGTGGTGTTGCCCGGAGGCCAGTCCAGTGGCCCGCTGCTCGTGGGCTTCGAGGAGGGCTCCATGTCCGATCCCACCTCGAGGATGGCGGTCGCGGTCCGCCTCGATGAGTCGACCAAGACGCCGAAATGGATGGTGAATCCGTGGACCTACGACGGCCAGGAGGATGCCTTCCACGCGGCAGTCGTCCGGCCCGACGGGCAGGCGGTCCTGGTCGGTGGCCACTACTTCGATGGGAACAGCAGCGTCGACGCGGGCTTCGTGATCGTGGCCTCCGATGGAGGCCTCAGCGATCAGGTCGACTTCGGGACTGCCAACGGGGACGACCGCTGGACGAGCGTCATCCTCGATCCTCAGGATCCAGAGAGCAGCCTCTGGGTCGGCGGGTGGGTCGGGAAGGGCCCCAACCAGACCGCCGGCCTGCTCAGGCGCTACACGGATGCGAGCGGGAGCTGGCAGCAAGCCAACGAGATCGCCCTGGATCCCAAGAACCTCGGGAGCAAGCTGTTCGGAGTCTGTGCGCTGCCGGATGGGACTATCGGCGCCGTCGGGGAGATCAACGTCTCCGCGGTGGATACCTCCCCCTTCGCGACGGCCTACCAGGTCACGGGCAGCGCCAGCGGCACCGTCGTGTTTCAGGTCGAGCAGGACGCCGCGCCCGCCTTCCCGAACCTGAAGCAGCGCTACGTGGACTGCACCGGGCACACCGACCTGGGTGGCAAGGAGTACATGGTCGCGCTCGGGAGCATCGCCCAGCCGGGCTCGTCCACCGACTACGACGTCCTGGTCCAGCGCATCCCCCTCGGCTTCGGCGGGGCCACGAAGATCGAGTGCGGCGGCGGATCCGCCCCGTGAGGGTCTCCCTCGGACTACCGCCCCTCCTGGTGCTCCTCGCCGCCTGCAGCGGAGGGACCAGCTCGACCCCAGACGAGGGCGCCGACGGCACGTCGCACGCCACCGCGGAGACGGCGGAGCCCGCTGCCCCTGCTGAAGAGCTAGCGGCACCTGTGGCCGACATCGACGCGGCCGCTCGCGCCTTCCGCCTCTACTATCGCGAGCGCGTGGAGCGCGCGGTCACCGCCCACCAGCGCTACGGCGTCTTCGGCGATGTGGGCTTCGCAGCCGCCATCGACAAGGCCTTCGTGGCGGTCGATGGCGACGAGGTGGAGATCGTCGCTGGCCCCAACGATAACAACCACATCGGCACCTCGGCCTGGACCACCTGGGAGGCCTATCGCCTCTTCGGCGGGCGCACCCTGGCCCTCGCCGCTTTGCGCCTCTTCGACGGCTTGGCCTGGCAGGAGGCGGTCCCGGGACACGCCGGCATGACCTCCCGCGAGGTGCTGCCAGGCTGGACGCGCGTGGTGGACGGCGAGGCGATCTCCGTGGAGCGCACGCGCCTCGGAGAGCCGGTGCTGCATCCCTGGCCACGGGATCCCCTCCTCGAGGAGGAGCTCATCGCCACTTTCTGGGGCCCACGCCGCTACACCTACCGCGAGAACCCCGCCGAGTACCTCTTCCAGTTCACGCCGCTTGCCGAGCTGGGGGCCTACGCGAAGACCCACAGCTTCGACATGCTGCCCGACTACCTGCACATCTCGAACTGCTGCTCCTCGTTCAAGCAGACCCCGAGCGATCGGCCCTGGTCCGGCGCCTTTTGGGGCAACCACAACTCGCGGGATAACTTCCCGGACCTGGCCCTCGGCATGATCGCGGCGATGGAGGCCGCGGCCGATCCCGACCGCGACCCGGAGGTGGTCGCGGCGGCGCAGCGCGCCAAGGAGGCCGGCCACCGCGTCGGTGACCTCGCCCTCGAGCATGGCGGCGCCCTGATGACGGTCGACGAGTGGAACGACTACGAGACCCTGGTGATCGGTGGCACGATCCGCCCCCACGGGGATCCAGAGCCCGAGAACGGTGACCTGGGCTCCATGAGCTCCTGCCCGATGGCCTACCTCGCCCGTGCCTTGTCCACTGACGGCATGGACGCCACGGTGCCCACGACCCCGATGCCCTCCTCGCCCGAGCAGGCCCTGCTCGGCAGCCAGGAGGCCCAGGACCTCGCGGTCGTCTGTGAGGTCCCCGAGGGCCCCACCACCTGCACCCAGCTCGACCAAGCCTACTGCGGGCTCACGTGGGGGACCATGGAGGAGCTGGAGATCCTGGGTCAGCCCTGGCTCGAGGTGGCGCGGACCTGGGAGGAGTTCGAGCCCGGCAAGGCCGCCGAGCTCCTCGGCTCGTTCCAGAACGACTATGACGACGTGGTCGAGGCCATGAGCGCCCTGCTCCGCTATGCGGAGGTGAGCCAGCAGCCCGAGCTGGAGAAGGCGGCGCGCTCGGTCCTCGGCGACATGACCGACCTGATGCGCAGCTTCGCCGACGTGGTCTGGGGAGAGACCTTCCCGGCCGAGCGCGCGCGCCAGCGCTACGAGGCCGCGATCTTCGACGCGCTCGCCGGCCGTCCGGTCGCGCTCGAGGACCTCGGGGACTTCGCGATCGCCGAGCAGCGCATCTCTCAGTACGAGTCCGCCCTCGAGCTGGAGCTCCAGGATACGAGCCCCTGGCCGCTGAAGACCGACGCCGAGATCTTCGACGAGGTGGAGGCCGGCCTAGCCGGCGAGAAGCTCGAGTCGGTCGTGGAGCGCTATCGCGACGCCTACGATCACACCCCGCCGATCCGACGGGCCGGCGAGGGCTACGAGGCGCGAGGTGTGCCGGAGGAGGCACGCCCGTGGACGGAGGTCGAGACCCCACGCCACGTTGCGCTCGGTGGAATGAAGCTCCTGCAGGCCCTGCCACTGTGCCGCTCCTCGCCCGAGCTGCTCGACTGCACCTGGGCGATCGCCGGCTGCGCCCGGGCCGACCTCGACGCCGACGGGGACGTGGACGGCGACGATCGGGCGGCGTTCGAGGCGGCCCTGGCCGCGGCTGCGGACCCCTGCTCGGAGGCATCGGGCTGGTGCGGAGGCGCGGACCTCGACCACACCGGCGCGGCCGATACGACCGATCAGGCCTTCTTCGACGCCGCCGAGGGCTGTTGGTACACGCCCTTGCCCTGATCCTCGAGCGGGATCAGGCCCTCCGGCGGGACGCCGAAGCGAGCGCGCAGCTCCACGATCGACGTCTCGAGGTGCTCCTCCCAGGGGAAGAGGAAGAGGCTCTCCATCTTCCGCCCGGCGCTCACGCAGCGGCGGAGCCTGTCGACGATGCGGCGCGTATCCCCCCACCGGGCCACCATGTAGGGCAGCAGCGCGATCGTCGCCGCCCCCCAGGGCTCGCCGAAGTTGATCAGGTTGAAGACCTGCAGCCCGATCTCGTCCGCCAGCGAGCCGGAGAGCCCCAGCATCGTGTGGTGGAAGTCGTGGGTGCGGGCGAAGCGCCGCATGGTCCAGTGCTTCTGGAAGGCCTCAACGCTCCCGGGCGAGAGGTTCAGGTAGTACTCCTGATCGTAGCCGTGGCTGGACATGAAGTCCGCGTAGGCACGGCCGAAGGTGCCGGGCTCCATGCGATCGAGGGCCTCGAGATCGTGGACTCGATCGGTCAGCTCCTCGAGCCGCTGCTGCTCCTCCTCGCTGAGGCCCGCGACCATGCGCTCGTAGGCCCGACGGATCGGCGGGAGGTCGGCGGTGCCGTCGAAGACGTCGAGGATCGCAGGGATGTCGTAGGGATCCCGGATCAGCGGGGGAAGCGCGCGGAGGACCTGGAGGGGTTTGATCGCCATGGGGCTCGCTCCCGGACGGTAGGCCCCTGGGGCGGCGCGCCGCAAGGGCACGGTTCCACCCTCCTCCCCCGCTCCGCGCTCCGGGGGCTTTGCGGGCCGAGCGATTCCGAGCGATGCTGGTGCGGACCTGCGAGGGCCCGTGGGACTCGAACGCTACCTCCCTGTTATCCTCCGGCGGCGGCTCGCCGTGCGCCCGGAGCCTGTCAGCGAACCGGAGTCGGCCCCCTTGGAGGGCGCGGTCCTCTTCACGGACATCAGCGGCTTCACGCGCCTGACGGAGCGCCTCGCGGCCGAGGGGCCAGAGGGCGTCGAGCGCCTGACGACCTACATCAACGAGTACTTCGCTCGCCTCATCGACTTGGTGGAGTCCCATGGCGGGGACATCGTGCAGTTCGCGGGGGATGCCCTGCTCGCCCTGTGGCCGGCGGACGAGGAGTCGGACCTCGCCACTGTCGCACACCTCGCCACCCAGTGCGGCCTCGAGATCCACGAGGCCCTCACCGACTTCGCCCCGGAGCCGGAGGTCCGCCTCACCCAGACCATCTCGGTGGGCGCGGGGCGGGTCTACGCGGTCCACCTTGGTGGTGTCTTCGATCGCTGGGAATTCACGGTGGCCGGGGACGCTGTCGACCAGATCGCAGAGGGCGAGGCCCGGGCCCGCAAGGGTGAGCTCATGGTGGGGGCGCCCGTCTGGGAGCTGATCTCCCGCTCCTTCGAGGCGGAGTCGACCGAGGGTTCGGTGATGCGGGTCATTGCGATCCGCAAGATCGAGCCCCTGCGCCCCCTCGAGGTGCCCGAGCTGGGCCCGGAGACCCTTGATGGCATGCGTGTCTACATCCCCGGTACGGTCCTGGCGCGTGAGGACGCCGGGCATAGCCACTGGCTCGGAGAGCTCCGCCGGATCTCGGTGATCTTCGTGCACCTGCCGGCCGTGAGCTTCGCCACCGAGGAGGGCCTCGAGCGGGCCCAGCGCCTCGTGCAGGCCACGCAGAACGCGCTCTACCGATGGGAGGGCTCCACCAACAAGATCGGCTGCGACGAAAAGGGCACCACGATGCTCGCGGCCCTCGGCCTCCCGCCGCTATCCCACGAGGACGATCCGATGCGGGCCGTACGGGCGGCCATGGACATCCACAGCCGGCTGTCCTCCCTCGGCATGGCGCCGTCGATCGGCGTCACCACGGGCACGGCCTATTGCGGCGTCATCGGCAGCCCCGGCCGCGCCGAGTATACGATGATGGGCGGGGTCGTGAACCTGGCCTCGCGCCTGATGTCGGCGGCGGGAGGCCGCATCCTCTGTGATCAGGCTACCGTGCACGCGGCGGAGGCCCAGCTCGGCTTCGAGCAGCTCGAGCCCATCTGGCTCAAGGGCCGGGACGCCCCGGAGCCGGTGGCACGGCCCACCGGCGAGGTCAAAGAGGTGGTGCGCGCCCAGACGGAGATCGTGGGTCGCCAGGACGAGCTGGCCGTGCTCTCCGACGCGCTGCAGGCCCTCGTCCGTACCCACGAGAGTGGCGTCGCCGTCATCCACGGTGAGGCGGGCATCGGCAAGTCCCGCCTGCTCGTCGAGGTGCTCCAGATGGCGGAGACCTTTGGGGTTCGCACGTTGGTCGGCGGCGCCCGCGCCATCGAGCGCAGCACCCCCTGGTTCTCGTGGCGCGACATCGTGCTCGAGGTCTTTGGCCTCGGGCCGAGCGACGACCTCGACGCGGTCCTCGCCCGCACCGAACCCTTCTTCGAGGCCCACCCCGACGCGCGCGAGCTGGCCCCACTCCTCGACCCCGTCACCCCGGACGTCTGGCCGGACAACGAGACCACCTCCGAGCTGGAGGGAGAGGTCCGCGCCAACAACATCGCCGCCCTGCTCACCCAGATCCTGGATTGGTACTCCGGGGGGGAGCCCCTCCTGGTTGTGCTGGAGGACGGCCACTGGATCGATACGGCGTCGTGGGCCCTCATCGCCAGCATCGCGCGTGAGCTGGACAGGCTGCTCCTCTGTGTGACGACGCGGCCCATGTCCGCCCCCATCCCCATCGAGTACGAGCAGCTCGTCCAGCGGCCGGACTGCCACATGGTGAGCCTCGATCAGCTCTCGAACGAGGACACCCTGAAGCTCGTGAGCCAGCGCCTGGGAGTGGCGTCGCTGCCCGAGTCCCTCGCTCGGGTCTTCCGGGAGCGGGCCGGCGGCAACCCCTTCTTCGCCGAAGAGCTCGCCTACATGCTGCGGGACACGGGCGTGCTGATCCTCGTGGACGGCGCCTGCCGCCTCGCCGATCCGAACGTAGATCTCGCCGAGCTGGGCCTGCCCGACACGGTCCAGGGCGTGGTGGTCAGCCGCGTCGATCGCCTGGAGCCGGGCCAGCAGCTCGTGCTGAAGACCGCCAGCGTCGTCGGCCGTGAGTTCCCCGAGCGTATCGTCGCTGACGTCCTGCCGGACCCGGAGGCCCGTGCGGGGGTCGGCGCAGAGCTCGAGGAGATCACCACCACCGGCCTCTTGGTCCCCGAGGATCCGGAGCCCGACCGCTCCTACCTCTTCAAGCACGCCCTCGGCCAAGAGGCGATCTACGAGCTCATGCTCTTCGCCCAGCGCCGGGCCCTGCATCGCTCGGTCGCCGAGTGGTACGAAGAGAGCAGCGCCAACGATCCGACCCCCTGGCTGCCGGTCCTCGCCCACCACTGGGTACGCGCCGACGATACCGACAAGGCCCTCGAGTACCTGGTCCGCGCGGGCGATGACGCTTTCAACAATAGCGCCAGCCGGGAGGCCATCTCGTTCTACCAGCAGGCGCTGGAGAGGGTGGACGGAGGGGCCCCGGCGCCTCCTAAGCTGCGCAGCCACCTCGCCTCGTCCCTCGCGCGAGGCTGGTTCCAGATCGGCGACTTGGATCGCGCCGAGCGCTACGGCCGCATGGCGCTCAAGGAGCTCGGATTCCCTCAGCCACGCACCCTGCCCACCCTCGTCCTCAGCCTCTGGAAGGAGATTGCCCGGCGCCTGCTCCAGGCCTACTTGCCGACGCTCTTCGCGAACGAGAAGCGTGAGGAGGCCCGCCGGCGCCGTATGGAGGCGGTGCGGGTGCAGGCCAAGCTCACCGAGATCGCGGGCTTCCGCGACGATAAGGTCGGGTTCATGTACTCCTCGATGAAGGAGGTGAACCTGGCGGCGCCCGTCGGTCCCTCCCCCGAGCTGGGGCTGGCCCTCGGCATGATGGCGAACGTGATGGGCACGATCCCCATGGCCAAGGTGGCGGCCTCCCTTCGCACCAAGGCACTGGCCATCGCCGAGGCCGCGAGCCAGCTCGCGGGCGCCTACATCTACTCCCGCTGCTCGGTGTCCGAGCTCTACGGTGGGCAGTGGGACGAGATCGAGGATCACTGTGGCCGCGCCATCGAGATCTCCGCGCGCCTCACCGACCGCCGGGTGCAGGAGGAGTCCAGCTCCATCTACGGTTGGGCGCTCTACTTCCAGGGCCGCTTCCCCGAGGCCGAGGAGGCCTGGGCGCGCGTGCGACGGTGGTCCAACATCAGCGGCAACCCGCAGACCGCCTTCTGGGCGCAGATCTGCCAGGGCCTGACCCTCGCCCGCCTCGGGCGCGTCGAGGAGGCTGTGGCGGTCTCCGAGCAGGCTCTGCCCTTCCTGGAGTCCAAGGCCGCGGACGCCGAGAAGCTCATGGGCTGGGGCAGCCTGGCCTACGTCTACTTCCGGGCCGGCGACCACGAGCGCGCGCGCTCCCTCGCCGACCGCACCTACGCGAAGACGTGGAGAGCGAGGCCGATGGTCTACTTCGTCTTCCAGGCGGCCCAGGTGCTCCCGGAGATCTACCGCGGCCTGCGCGACGCGTCCTCGCCCACCGACAAGGAGGGCCGCGCCGAGCTGCAGCAGCGCGCGGATCGAGCCGCCAAGGCGATGACGAGCTGGGGCAAGGTCTTCCCCCACAGCACCGCGACCGGACTGTACGAGGCGGCCCTCATCCTCGAGGACAAGGGCGATACCCAGGGGGCCATCGAGGGCCTGCGCGCCGCCCTCATCGATGCGGAGCGCAGCCGCGTGCTCTTCACGCAGGCCCTCTGCCACCTGGGCCTGACGCGCCTCTTGCCCCCTGGCGACCCCGATCGCCAGCGCCATGCGGTGCGCACGGCGGAGCTGATGGCGGCGTGCGGCGCCGGTCCGGGCTCGGAGCTCTCCTCCGCGGCGTAGCCTTCTCGGAGCGCTCAGATCCGAAGGACGATGCCGCCCCGAGAGGTACCCCCGCCCACCGCTGCGAGGAGGACGATGTCGCCTCGGGACAGGCGACCGCTGGCCTTCAGCCGGTGGAGGCTGACGGGCACGCTCGCCGCGCCGGTGCTGCCGATCTCGTCGACGACGCGCAGCGTGCGCTCCTCCTCGTAGCCCATGCGGTCGAGGAAGATGTCCAGCATGGCGCCGTTGGGTTGGTGGGGCAGGAACCAGGTGACGTCCTCGCGCCCCAGCCCGGCCGCGGCGAGGGCCTCATCGGAGGAGCGCACGAGGTCGGTGAGGGCGTAGCGACCGATGGTGCTGCCGTCCACGCCGAACTCCAGGAGCTCCGGCCGGCCGGTGAGGCCCGCCTGCTCCAGGGTCGCGGCCTCGAGCAGGCTGCCGTCGTTGCCCAGCACGCTGGCGAGCAGAGCGGGGCCCGTTTCGCCCGAAGGCGGGCCCTCGCCCGTGCCGAGCACGCAAGCCGCCGCGACGTCACCCATCACCACGTAGCTCCGCGGCGAGGTGGGGGAGATGTGGGGCGAGAAGACCTCGGAGGCCACGATGGCCACGGGGGACTCACCCGTAGCGCACAGGCGCGCGCCGAGGTCGAAAGCCGAGAGGAAGCCCGTACAGGCGTTGTTGAGGTCGAAGACCCCGCAGTGATCGCTCAGGCCCAGCTCGGCGGCCACCGCGTTGGCCGTCGCCGGGATCAGCCAGTCCCCTCCGGTGCTCGAGACGAAGAGCAGGCGCTCGAGGTCCCTGCCCTCGAGGCCGGCGTCCTCGAGGGCCGCGGCCAGAGCGGCTGCCCCGAGGCGGGTCGCGCCTCGCTCCCCCTCCTGCCAGCCGCGCCAGTGGATGCCGAGGCGCTGCTCGAGGGCCTCGGCGTCCCGGTCGGGCATCGCCTCTTGGAGTACCTCGCGGGTGGGCACACGCGCGGCGGGCAGCGCCTCGCCGGTACCCAGGATCTTCACGGGCAGGAGCATCGGCCCATGCTGTCACGGCCGGACTCGGCGCGGCAAGGCGTGGGGGAAGCCGCGAGTCACCTTGCGTCCCACCCTCCCGGGTGGCAGCGTCCGCCGCCGTGCGTGTCCCCGATGCCGAGACCCTGGTCTGCCCCCTGACACGAGCCCCGCTGTGCTTCGAGGGGACCACACCCGGTGGCCATCTCGGCGAGGGGCACCTGATCAGCCGGCACGGCCGAACCTGGCCCGTGCTCGATGGCCTGCCACGCCTCTTCGTCGAAGAGGACGTCCAGGGCTCCGACCGCCTCATGCGCCGCATCTACGATGGGCTGCCCTTCCTGCACGACGCCGCGGTGCGCACGCTGGTGCCCCTCGCCCAGACCTTCGACGGTAGCGAGGGCAGCCTGCGCAACGCCTACATGCCCCGCCTCGAGCTCGGGAGCTGGCGGCCGGAGGATGGTCCCCTCCGCATCCTGGAGACCACCGTGGGGACCGGCGCCAACCTGCCCCTGGTCCTCCGGGACGTGCGGCCGGACGTGGAGGTGGAGCTCTGGGGTGCCGATCTGTCCTACGGCATGCTCCAGCAATGCCAGAAGCGCCTGCGCCAAATGGGTCGCGAGGATGTACGGCTGGTGATGAGCGATGCCCACCGCCTGCCCTTCCCCGACGCCAGCTTCGACCGGGTCTTCCACGTGGGCGCCATCAACAACTTCACCGACAAGGGCCTCGCCCTCGCGGAGATGGCGAGGGTGGCGAAGCCTGGCACGCCCGTGGTGGTCGTCGATGAGCAGCTCGACCCCAGCCGTCGCCACAGCCTCTGGCACAAGGCCTGGTTCAAGGCGGTGACCTTCTACGACCGGGAGCCCGGCTCGCCGACCGAGCTCCTCCCCGAGGGGGCGGTGGACGTGCTCGACGAGCAAGTGGATCGCTTCTTCTTCTGTCTCACCTTCCGCATGCCCGAGCCCTGAGCGTGGGACCATGAGCGAGCACCCCGCGGCGCGCCTGTGGATCGGCTACTGGCGCATGATGATGCGCTACCATCGCTATGAGGTGGAGGGGCTCGAGCACCTCGACAGCGGGGGGCCCTACCTGGTCGTCGGCTACCACGGGCGCCCGATCGCCCACGCGATGTGCATGTTCACCGTCGCCGTGTGGGAGCGCCTCGGCTACATCCCCCACGGGGTGATGCACGCGGGCTTCGAGAAGAACCGCGCCCTGAACTGGATCACGGAGGGCATCGGCTTCGTCTACCCGGGCGCGGCGATGGATCGGGTCGTGGAGGCCGGCGAGCACCTCGTGACCCTGCCCGGTGGTACTCGGGAGGGCTGCCGCAGCGTGCTCTCCCGCCACCAGGTCGACTGGGGGCGGCGTACCGGCTACCTGCGCTTCGCGCTGCGCCACGGCCTGTCGATCGTCCCCGTTGGCTCCCACGAAGACCTCACCTACATCGGGCTGAACGATGGCTACGAGCTGGGCAAGCGGCTCGGAGTGCCCCACGGCGTGCCCGTGTGGTTCGGGCTTGGGCCGCTCGGGCTGTGGCCGCTCTCGCCGCCCTTCCCGACGCGCATCCGACAGCGTGTGGGCCCGCCGATCGAGCTGCCGGCTGTGGACGCCGAGGATCGCGGGGCCCTCCTCGAGCTGCACGATCACATCACCTCCGCCGTTCAGTCACTCGTCGATGGTGCCTGTCGCGGCTGAGTGCCTTGCGCCGGGCCGAGGGCCCGTGCCACCGTTCGGACCATGACGACAACCCGCCGGTGGGCTGTGGTCCTCGGGGTATCGACCGGGACCGGGGCCGCGATCGCTCGTGCTCTGGCCAGAGAGCCGGGCCTGAGTGTGTTCGGGATCCACCGCGGCCGGCACCAGGCCGAGGCAGATGCTGTGGCCCGCGCGGTGCGGGACGCCGGCGGCGAGGTCCACTTCCGCATCGGGGACGCGGCCTCGCCGGAGGCCGTCTCCGACGGGGTGGCCGAGCTCCTCGAGGTGGCGGGCCACGAGTCCGTGCAGATGTTCGTGCACTCCCTGGCCGACGGCTCGGTCGCGCGCTTCGTCCGGGGTGGCACGCCGGTGCACCCGAAGCAGCTCCGCAAGACCTTCGAGGTGATGGCTCATAGCTTCGTGTACTGGGTGCAGGCGCTCGTGGACGGGCACGCCATGGCGCCCGGCGGGCGTCTCCTGGGTCTGACGAACCCCCTCATCGCTACGCCCCTTCATGGCTGCGGCGTCATCGCTGCCTCCAAGGCCGCCCTCGAGGTCTACGTGCGCTACCTGGCCGTCGAGCTGGGCCGCGAGGGCCTCCGGGTCAACCTCCTGAACTTCGGGGCCGTGGAGACCCCGGCCTTCCAGATGGTCACCGAGCGGCAGGACTCCGATAGCCTCGCTGTGACCACCGCTGCCAGCTCACCGAGCGGCCGCCTGGCCTCCGTGGACGAGGTCGCCCGCTTCGTCTCGGTCCTCGCCTCCGATGCGGGAAGGTGGTTCCACGGGGCCACCATCGACTTCACGGGTGGGGAGTGGCTGGGCCACTACAACGCGCTGGTCTACGGGAGCGACCGGGAGTAGGGGTCACCCACGCTCCGCCCGCTTCAGGCTCCGCGCCCGGGCATGCAGGATGTCGCCGACCTCCCGCTTCGCCTGCACCAGGCCGTGCTCGTAGATCTCGTCGCCCCGGTGGAAGTCCGGCAGGTTGAAGCCCTCCACGTCGAAGTCGAAGACGTAGTCCGCGAGCGTCGAGCGGTCGCGGCCGGTCTGGGACATCATGAAGAAGGCGCCACGCAGGGCGTCGTCGAGCCTCGAGATGGTGGCCGACTGGATGCGCTCGAGCAGGGAGTCGCCCATGACCGGGTCGGCCCCCGAGGGCAGGCGCGGGATGATGTTGGCGGCGATGGTGAAGTGGGCCCCGGCGTCCCACACCACCGAGGCGGGGACCACATCGATGATGCCGCCGTCCACGAGGCGGTAGATGCCCTTGCGGTAGGCCGGGAAGAAGCCCGGGAAGGAGGCCGAGGCCTCCGCCCCCTCCGCGAGGGTTCCCCGATAGAGCACCACCTTGCGCCCGGACCAGATGTCCATCGTCACCGGGTAGAAGGGGACCTCGGTCTCCGAGAGGCCCTGGCCGCCCGTCAGCTCGTGCAGGAAGCGGCTCAGCGGCTTCAGGGTGAACATGCCCATCATCACGTTGCGTGTCAGCCGCTTGCGCTGGCGCATCAGCTCGTCGAGCAGCTCCAGCCCGCCCGCCGCGTAGACGCAGCCCACCAGCGCGCCGAAGGACGAACCCGCCACGTAGTCGATCGGGACTCCGTTCTCGTGCAGTACCCGGAGAAGCGCCAGGTGGGCGAAGCCGAGGGCCCCCCCCCCGCCGAGCCCGATGCCGACCGTGTGGCCGCGGATAACGCGGTAGACCCTATCCGCGGCCCGCGCGAGGGGGTTGTCCTTGCCGGTCAACAGGTCGATGTCGCTCTTATGCCAGAAGCGGTTCGCCGTCCCGCCGTCCGGCGCCATGCGCACGGCGTTCCGAGAGGTCGCGAAAGGGAGCTCGACGCCCTTCTCGAGGCGGACCGCCTCGATGTGCATGGGCCCCCGGCGCCCCTGCGCGGTGGTCGCGGCATCCCTCGCGTGTCGAATCAAGACCACGGCCTCGGAGTGCTTGCGAGCCGTAGCCTGCAGATCCCGATCGCTGGTGGCGCCCACGACGACCGTATCCCACGGGTCGAGCCTCCTCTCGAGCGCGGCGAGGAGGGGCTCGAGATCTTCGGGCCTCTTCGGCCACACCGCCTCGAAGTCCCAGCCCTCGGGGAGGTCCATGCTGTGCACGTGTACGTTGCCGAACCTGGCCTTGCCGGTCGAGAAACCGAGGCGCTGGGCGCTCTTGGGTCCGTCGAGGTCCACCACGATCCTCCGCCCCTCCTCCGCGTTGGCGGCGAGGGCATAGGAGAGCGTGGTCACGCCGCGCCGGGAGTGGTCGCCGTAGACGGTGATGATCAGGGGGACGTACTCGCGCAGCGCCTCCTCCGCTCTCAGATCCAGCGTCGCCACGTGCTGGTAGATCTGACGCTGGAGCGGGGGGTTGCGGGAGATGATCTCCACGAAGGCCTTGTCGCTGACCTTCAGGATCTCCGAGTCCTCCGCCGCCTCGAGGTCCGCCGTGCGCGGCAAGTTCAAGAGGACCGAGGCCTCTCCTAGCAGGCTGCCCGGCCCACTGGTCCCCAGCAGGGCGCGCTGGCCTCCCTCGTCGCGGGGGCTGAAGATAGCGAGCTTGCCCCGGATCACGACGAACACCGCCGTCGAGCGCTCGCGCGCGGAGACCAGGCGCGTCCCCGCTGGGGCGCGGAGGAGCTGGCCCGACTGCACGAAGACCTCGAGATCGTCCCGGCCGAGGCAGCGGAGCATCGGGTTGGTCAGCAGGAGGTGCAGGATCTCGCTGAAGCGCTCGCGCAGGGCCACGAGGTCGACCACGTACTGGCGGAGGTGCTCCGAGTTGTCGAGGAGCATGCAGAAGGCGTCGGCCGGCACATGCAGCGTGCGCATCGGCGACAGAGCCTGCACCCTGCCGTGGGTGACGCTGCCCAGGAGCACGGAGCGCTCTCCGAGGAGGTGCCCGGCCCCAACCCGGGCCACGGTGTCGAACTCCTCCCCGCCAGTGGGCAGCATCACGATCGCGCGCCCGGAGACGATGAGGAAGACCCCGGGGGCCGGCGAGCCATGCTCGATGAGGATCTGCCCGGGTGCGACGTCCCGCCACGACATCTCCTGGAGCACCCCGTCGCGCTCGTCGGAGTCGAGCTGCCCCATGAAGCTGCCCTCCAGGAGCCACTCCAGGCCCTCGTCGAGCAGCAACTCCTGGGTCAGGGTCTCGGCGTCTCCTTGCACGGCTCCCTCCTGGCGCCGGCGAGGAGAACCCGCCCGCGGAGATTGGTCGAGGAGACCCTAGGCCAAAGCGAGCGCTTCGTCAGATTCGCTGGAGCAGGCGACCGACACCCGGGAGAGACTCGAGCGTGGTCCGGCCGAGGAAGCGGGTCGGGCTGTCGTAGCCCGCGAACGCCCGGACCTGGTCGCGGCGCACGGGCACACGCCGCGCTCGGGTCGAGACCAGGCCGCCGAGGCCCACCACGAGGTGCTCGTTGTCCGCGCGGGAGCGGGTATGCTCCGAGAGGCGCATCAGCCAGCGATAGCTCCATCGATCCCGCTCGAGCTCCCCCCGCACCCCCTTCAAGTGGAGCGCGAAGTGCTCGGGGATGCGCGCCAGCCAGTAGCGCCAGAAGCGCTGGGCGCGGTCGGGATCCTTCCAGG
>CAZEHU010000004.1:9672-18925 GCA_964511605.1 uncultured Myxococcales bacterium | reverse complement strand
GAGCGCTCGTGCTCGGAGGCCATGTCCGGGACGCTGCGCTCCTCGGCGAAGAGGGCGCTGAGCTTCTGATCCTCCTCGGGGGTCCACGGGCGCCCCGCGCGTCCGGGGCGCTCCTTGGCGCGACGCTCGGCGCGGACCGAGCGGTCGAGGGAGCCGAGGGCGGTGAACAGCGCCCGCAGGGTCGCCGGCTGCAGGCAGATGCTCTCGGGCGGCAGGGCCTCGCCCGAGACGGGGTCGCGGCCGAGGACGAGGGCCTCGACGACGACCTTGGCGGCCTCGAACTCGATGACGGGCTCCTGGATGGACGGCATGTCGCTTCTCCTTCGGCCGCATGGGCCGGCTGCGGCCGCTCCGGCCGGGATGGGGTCGGGGGTCGGAGCAGAGAGCGTGCCAAGGGTCCGATCCAGGGATTCCGGGGAGATAGCGAGCACCCTCCCCCGATGGGCGTCTCGACGCGCCTCACACGCGAGACAGGGTGAGCCGGATCGAGACGGGCCGAGACACCACCGCTGGGCGCGCCCATCAGCGGTCGAGCCTGTCAGACCCGGCGGAGTCGGCGCGCGTGTCGATCCCACGGGAGCTCCGGTCCCACCGGAGCTGGAGCTCAGTCGCCCAGGATCTTCACCTTCACCTTGCGGCCATCGCCCGGCTTCGGCTTCGGCTTCGGCTTCGGCTTCGGCGATGGGGCGTCGCTGTCGTCGGGATCGTCGAGGAGCCTCACCCGGGGCTTGCGGGTCGGACCCTGGTCCTTGGTAGGTGCGGGCTTCTTCGCGCGGGTCCCTCCGCTGGTCCGCTCGTCGCCGGTATCGAGGATGTGCACCCGCACGGCCTTGGCCGGAGAGCCATCGGACGCGGTGGACTCCTCCTCGGAAGGGGCCGGGGTCTTGGCGGGGGCGACCCCGCTCTCGATGACGGTGGTGCCAGGGGGCTCCTTGGCCTTCGTTGCCGCCTTCTTCGAGGAAAGGGCGCGTGGGGTTCGTGCCTCACGGCTGCGCTCCTTGCGGGGCTGGCGGACCTTCTCCGCGGCCGGGGCCGGCTCCGGCTCGAGGGGATCGAGGTCGATGACGGTGATGCCCTCGGCCTCCTTGGCGGCAGTCTCCTCGGCGGCACCCCCCTCGGCGGCGGCCTCCTCAGCGCCCGTGCCCTCTTCCGCGACACCCTCCTTCGCCGCTGCCCCCTCTTCGGCCGCGGGAGCGGATGGAGGCTCTCCTGGGGCGACGGTGGCCTCGTCCTTCTCCTCCGGGGTCGCCGCCGCGGCGGCCGCGGCGGCCTCCTTGGCCGCCGGCGCCGGGGTCCTCCCTGGGGCGGAGGCCGGCAGGGATGGAGCGGCGCCCTCGGTCGGCGCCGAGGTCCCCGCGCCCTCCGCGGCTTGCGAGCGCTCCGAGGACCACCAGATCAGCCCCACGGCGCCGATGATCAGCAGCCCCGCGATCGCCACGGCCGCTGGCACCCAAGCGGGCCTCCGCTCCGCCGTGCGGTCGAGCTCGGGTGGGGCACGGTCCACCACCACGCCAGGCGCCGCCACGGGACGCGAGCGTGGCCGGCTCTCCGTCAGGCGTGTGGGCTCCGAGTCGAGGAGCTCCGGCGCGACGGTGAGGCCGATGCGCGTCGCCTCCTCCTGGGCATCGGGGACCAGAGGGGAGGACTCGGAGGGCGGCGTCCGCACGGACGCCTCCGCGGGGCTCGCGCCCTCCGAGTCCACGAGCTCGATCATGTCGGAGATCGAGGCGATCTCCACCGCATCCTCGTCGGTCCCCGCCACCTGGACGAGCGGCGGAGGCGTCGGGACCGCATCCGCCGCCGAGGAGGCCGCCAGTCCGTGGGCCGGCGTGGGGACCCGAGGCACCCCGCCGCCCCGGAAGACCGCCTCGTCGGAGTCCGCGAGGTAGATCCCCGACGCCCCCATCACGTCCCTCAGGGCGTGGCGCATCTCACGGGCGGTCTGGAAGCGCTCGTCTGGAGACTTAGCGAGGGCTTGGAGGACCAGGGCCTCGAGGCCCTCGGGGTAGATGATGTCCGGCCGGACGAGGGAGAAGGCCCTGGGCTGATCCCTGAGGTGCTTTCCGAGCACCTCGAACTTCGTCTTGCCGGTGAAGGGCACGTGGCCCGTCAGGAGTTGGAAGAGCACGGCGCCGAGGGCATAGAAGTCGGTCCTGGCGTCCACGCGCTCGTCGTTGATCTGCTCCGGGGCCATGTACAGCGGGGTGCCGGGCAGGAATTGGCCCTGCGTGATGTCCCAGCCCTCCTCCGGGGAGACCGGCACGCTGGTGGCGGAGCTCTCCTCGGTGAAGTACTTGGCGATCCCGAAGTCGAGCACCTTCACGAAGGTGGCCACCTCATCCTTGGAGGTGACGAAGAGGTTGTCGGGCTTGAGGTCTCGATGGACGACGTGTTGCTCGTGGGCGTGCTCGAGCGCTCGAAGCACATGGGTCGCCATCTGCACGGCGGTGACCGGCTCGACGGCCTGATGACCCGAGACGTCGTGTCGGAGCGTCCGCCCCACGAGGCGCTCCATCACCAGGAAGAGCTTGTGGTCGGTGGTCTGCCCGTAGTCGTGGACCGTGGTGATGTTCGGGTGGTTGAGCCGCGAGGCGATGCGCGCCCCGCGGGCGAAGCGCTCCGCGGACTTCTGATCGAGCGCCGGCAGCACCTTCACCGCCACCTCGCGCTCCATCGAGCGCTGCCGAGCCTTCCAGACGGTGGCGTCCATGCCGCCGACTCCGAGCAGGCTCTCGAGCTCGTAGCGGCCCGCGAGCACGCGGCCGGCGAGGTTCTCCACCACCAGCCCGCTGTCCTTGGAGCAGCGCAGCTTCTGCTCGGCGTAGTGGGTCCCGCAGCGGGAGCAGAGCCAGCTCACGACCTCTCCTGGCCTCCCGCAGCCCTCAACCGCCGTCCGAGGGCTCGAGCACGCCGAGCGCCTCGAGGGACTCGCGACAGATCTCGTCGTCCCAGTCGGCAGCATCGTAGACGGGCGGGGTGTAGGTCCCATCCTCTACGAAGACGACCCCCAGGCTCTCGACCTTGCCCGGGGCCTCGTCGCTGGTCTTGCTCAGGTTGATGCGCCACGCCTCGATGGAGCTGCCGGCCTCCCCGAGATCGGGGTCGAACTGCAGCGTCCCGCTCGCGCCCTCGTAGTCGATGGAGGAGTCGCCGGTGGTAGCGAGGATGCTCACCGCTTTATTCCAGCCATCGAGGCCCGGTCGGATCTCCTCTCCGGCGGACATGCGCTTCATCTCCCGGGCGAGGTCCGCGCCCGTGGGCACCGAGGTGTAGCGGCTCGCCGCGGCGATGGCGTAGGCGATGAGCCACGCAGCGTCGTAGGCCTGAGCCGTGAAGACACCGGGGGGCTCGTTCCACTTGATGGCGTAGCGGCTCTCGAAGAGCTTGTAGACCTCGCCGGAGGGGGCGGCGGGGTTGGTGCCGATGGCCGGGCAGATCACCTCCGCGGGCAGATCGCTGGCGAGCTGCAGGTCCTTGGTTCCGTCGGTCAGGAGGAAGCGGGTGTGGCCATGCTCCTCGGAGCCAGCCAGCTTCATCAACGAGATGCCATCGTCCACGAAAGCGATGAGCACGGTCACCTCGGGCTGGAAGGCGTCGAGCTGGGCCACGGCGTTGACCTGGTCGTCGAGCTGCACCTGCAGGCTGCTCTCGTCCTCCGCGGCGTCGTAGGACTCGGTGAGGATGTTCCAGTCCGTGTCGTCCTTATCCGTCACGCACCAGGGCTGCCCCACCTCGTTCTCCTTGAGGGCGCAGAACGCCGTGAAGACCGTCTCCTGGAGCGCGGTGCCATACGCATCGTTGCGGTTGACGATCGCGATACGCTCGAAGCCCTGGTCGATCAGGTAGCGGGCGAGGGCCGCCCCCTGGAAGGCATCGGAGGGGGCCGTGCGCCAGAGGAGGTCGTCGTCCTGCAGGCTCGTGATCACCGCGCTGGTGGCCGACGGGCTGACGTGCAGCACCCCCGCCGCATGGGCGACCTGGTTGAAGGTCTCGATGGTGGCCGAGCTGGTGGCCGGACCAACGATGGCCGGCACTCGCACGTGATCGCGGAGGTAGATCGCCGCCTCGATCGCCTTGTCCGGGGTGGAGCCCGAGTCGCAGCCCACGAGCCCCAGCTTGCGTCCCCCGAGGCCGCCGGCGGAGTTGATCTCGTCGACGGCCAGGGCCACGGCGCGCTCGATGGGAAGGCCCACCACGCCGAGCTGGCCGGTCTTTGGCAGGATCGAGCCGATGAGGATCGTATCTGGGTCCCCGGCCGCCTCTTTGTCGACGCCATAGAGCGCGTCGCATGGCGCGGTCTCCAGGTCCTCAGTGGCGACCGCCACGCAGAGGTCGTCGGCGCAGCGGAGCCCCTTGCCGAAGCTCTCACAGTCGAAGTCCGTAGCGCACTCCGCGTCGAAGGGCAGGGCGAGGCTGCATGCGGCCAGACCACCTCCGAGGGCCAGAGTCGCGATCGCGGCGTTCAGGGGGTGCATCAGAAGCTCCCCCGGAGGCCGAGGAGGCCGCCGCCGGCGATCGGGCCCGCCTGGAGCTCGAACCGAGGAGTGCCGGTGGCTGCGGATACCTCCGGCGCGGGCTCGAGGATCCGCATCACGATACCGGTCGCCACCGTCGCGAGCCCGACCCCCATCAGCACGTCTGCCCAGAGGGCCTGGCTCTCGCCTTGTCCCCGCAGGTCCTTCTTGTCCTCGAGGTTCGTGCTCGCCTCGAAGTCCGCGAGGGTGCCCTGGGCAACGCCGCCCATGATCAGGCCGCCGGCCGTGAGGGCCGCTCCGGCGCCGATGACGACCCAGGGAGTCGCGCTGCCTCCCGAGCCCGGCCCGGTGCCGCCGTGGAGGTCGCCGGGCCCCTGCCCTCCGCCGGGTGGAGGTCCCCCAGGGCCGGCCCCGCCGCCGCCGGGCCCGGTGCCGCCGCCGCCGTGCTCGGTGTCGCCTCCTCCCCCAGGGGTCTTCTCGGCGTCCAGCTCGGACTTCAGGGCGTCGATGCGCGCGAGGGCGCGGGTGAGGACCTCGGGATCGGCGTCGTCGGCCTTGGCATAGCGCCGGTAGTACTCGAGGGCGAGCTCTCGCTCTCCGAGCTTCTTCTCGTAGATGTACGCCACGTTGTAGAGGAGGTCGGAGGTACGGGTCAGGTGCCACGCGCGCAGGTAGCGTCCCACGGCCTCCGCGTACCTGCCGGCCTCGTAGAGGACCCGGCCCTCTTCGCCGAGACGCTCGGCCTCGGCGGCGGCATCCTCGCGGATCGGTGCGCTCTGCGCGAGCGCGGCCGGTGCGACGGAGGCCGTCACCAGGGCCGCGGCTACGAGCAGGCTCCGCGTTCGAGCCTGGTGGACCGCATTCATCGAATGTCCATGCGTGGCGACGAGGCTAATGATCCCACGCGTGAACCGTCAAGCCGGCGCTGGCACGCTCTGCACCCGCCCGCACCTTGCCGGCATCCGCGGCGCGCCTGAGGTCGCGCGCCCGATCACGCTCGGCACCGGGCTCTTTGCCCCTCGAAGCAGCGAGGCCCCGGCGCTCTCGCCCCGGGGCCTCTTGGGTGAAAGTGCCTGTCCGTCACCTTCGCGTTCGCCCGTTTCCCGGCGTCGGGAGCGTTGCGGGCTGAGGAGCCGTCGTCACCCTGGTCGACTTCTCAGAGGCGAGCCATCGGCGGCGGCGGACAGGGCTTGTCTCGCGTGACGCAGAAGCAAGCCGCGTGCCAGCTCGTGGAACCCCATGAGCTCATCATGCGTGGGATCATCGAGCCCCTCGGTGGCCCGGCGGGCCGACAGGATTGTCGGTCGCCAGACATTTCCGTGGCGTCCGGCTCCGGTGGAGCGCCGCGCTCAGCGCGCGGGGGACTCGCCGATGCCCAGGTTGAGCATCTTGTAGCCGATCATCCGGGGAGTGATGCCGAGGGCGCGGGCCGCTCGAGCCTTGACGCCCCCGTGGGCCTCGAGGGCCTCGAGGATCATGCGCCGCTCGAGGTCCTCGACCGCCTCGATGAGGTTGGGGGAGGCCCGGGTCCGGAAGGTGCCGGTGGAGGCTCGGGTCACCGAGCGCGGGAGGTGCTCCACCTCGATGGTCTCGCCCTCGCACAGGAGGACGGCGCGCTCGAGCACGTGCTCGAGCTCGCGCACGTTCCCGGGCCAGGTGTGGCGCTCGAGCACGTCGAGGACCGCGGGACCGAGGCGCATCGGGGAGCGCTTCTGCCGGCGCGAGGACTGGGTCAGGAAGTGCTCTGCGAGCAGGCGGACGTCGCCGTCGCGCTCGCGGAGGGGCGGCACGTCGAGGACGAGGGTGCTGATCCGGTAGTACAGGTCCCGCCGGAAGGCCCCCTCCTCCACGGCCGCCTCGAGGTCGACGTTGGTGGAGCAGATCACCCGAACCTCCACGTCGATCTTCTTGTTGCCGCCGGTCCGGTACAGGGCCCGCTCCTGGAGCACCCGCAGGATCTTGGCCTGGGTCCCGAGGGGCATGTCGCCGATCTCGTCGAGGAGGATCGTGCCGCCGCCGGCGGACTCGAACTTGCCGTGGTGCCGGCGATCGGCGCCGGTGAAGGCCCCCCGCTCGTGGCCGAAGAGCTCGGACTCGATCAGGCTCTCGGTCATCGCGGCGCTGTTCACGTCCAGGAAGGGGCCGTCGGCTCGCTCGCCGGCATAGTGGAGCGCTCGGGCGACGAGCTCCTTGCCGGTCCCGGTCTCGCCGGAGATCAGGACCGTGACGTCACTCGAGGCGGCGCGTCGGATGAGGCGCCTCAGGGACTCGATCGCCGGCGAGCGGCCCAGGATTCGGGTCGGCCCGAAGGCGTCGGCCAGATCGGCCTGCAGGCGGTCGATGCGGCGGGCCTGCTCCCCGAAGCGCAGGGCGTTTCGCACGGTGACCGTCAGGCGGGCCCCATCGACGGGCTTGGTCACGTAGTCGACCGCCCCCATCTGCATCGCCCTCACAGCGTCCATCGCGGAGTCCGAGGCGGTGACCACCACCACGGGCACCGCGGAAGTGGTGACGAGCTGCTCGATGAGCTCGAAGCCGCTGACGTCTGGCAGCCCGAGGTCCACGAGGCAGAGGTCCCAGGGGCCCCCACCCTCGAGGGCCACCTGGAAGGCCTGTCCGCTGCCGACGCTGTGGGTATGGCAGCCAGGCACACCGTCGCGGAGGATCTCCTCGAGGAGCACGGCCTGGGTGGGGCTGTCCTCGACCAGGAGGATACGCGGCGGCGCGCCCGCGGACGCGCGTGCAACGGAGCTGGGCGACGGAGGGCTCACGATCGGCGTCGCTTCTATCGTCCGGGGCCGGGAGGGGCAACGGAGGGGGAGGTTCGGCTCGTTCCCGGGCTGGGGCCCCGGGGCCGGGGACATCCAGGACCCTACTCGGTCTTCGCCGTGCTCGTATCCCCGTGCACCGCGTTGTTCAGGGCGTGCCAGCTCAAGGTCGCGCACTTCACCCTCATGGGATACGCGGCGACCCCGGCGAAGGCGCCGAGCTTGCCGAGCGCGAAGAGGTCCTCCTCGGGGGCCTTGCCGGTGCAGACGTCGTGGAAGGTCTCGAAGAGCCGCTCCACCTCGGGGAGGGTGCGCCCGACGACGGACTCGGTGAGGATCGACGCGGAGGCCGTCGAGATCGCGCAGCCCTCGCCCACGAACTGCACGGCCTCGACCCGATCCCCCTCCAGCCTCACGTAGAGGGTGAGCTTATCCCCGCAGAGGGGGTTGAAGCCCTGGGCGGTGTGGGTGGCGTCGGGCATGCCACCGTAGTTCCGCGGGGCGCTCGAGTGATCGCGGATCAGCTCGCCATAGAGCTGCCTCAGTTCGCTCATGGGTCGGTCCTCGCAGGCTCAGCCGAGGAGGTCGCGGGCCTCCTGCAGGCCAGCGACGAGCGCCTCGATGTCCTCATCGTGGTTGTAGGCGGCGAAGGAGGCCCGAGTCGTAGCAGGAACGCCGAAGAAGTCCATCACCGGCTGCGCGCAGTGGTGCCCGACCCGCACGGCCACCCCCACGGAGTCGCAGAACTGGCCCACGTCGTGGGAGTGGATGCCCTCGAGCATGAAGGAGAGCACCCCGGCGCGCTCGGGGGCTGTGCCAACGAGGCGCACGCCCGGGACCCGCGAGACCGCGGTCGTGGCCCGCTCCAGCAGCCGGGCCTCGTGTGCGGCGATCGTATCGATGCCCACCCCCTCCACCCACTGGAGGGCGGCCGCCAGGCCGACAGCCCCGGCGATGTGCGGCGTGCCGGCCTCGAGGCGGCTGGGCAGCCCGGCGTAGGTGGTGCCCTCGAAGCTCACGCTCTCGATCATGTCCCCGCCGCCTTGCCACGGGGGCATCGCCTCGAGCAGCTCGCGGCGACCCCAGAGCACGCCGATTCCGGTGGGGCCGTACACCTTGTGGCCGCTGAAGGTGTAGAAGTCGCAGCCCAGCGCCTGCACGTCGACCCGCGTGTGGGGCGCCGCCTGGGCGCCGTCCACCAGCACCCTGGCGCCGGCGGCGTGGGCCTCTTGCACCAGCTCCGCGATGGGGTTCACGGTGCCGAGGGCGTTGGACACGTGCACCACCGCCACGAGCCGGGTTCGCTCGGAGAGCTTCCGGCGGAAGTCCTCCCGATCGAGGGCACCTCGTTCGTCCATGCTCGCGACCACGAGCTCGGCCCCGCTCACCTCGCAGAGCATCTGCCAGGGCACGATGTTGGAGTGGTGCTCCATGTGGGTGATCAGGATCTGGTCGCCGGCCTCCACGTTCGCCCGCGCCCAGGTCCACGCGATGAGGTTGATCGCCTCGGTGGTGCCGGCGGTGAAGATGCAGCTCTCGGGCTCTGGGGCATTCAGGAAGCGCTGTACGGTGAGGCGCGCGGCCTCATAGCGCTCGGTGGCCCGGACCGAGAGGGTGTGCACGCCCCGATGCACGTTGGAGTAGTCGCGGCCGTAGATCGACTGCAGCGCGTCCAGCACGGCCTGTGGCTTCTGGGTGCTGGCCGCGTTGTCGAGGTATGCGAGCGGGCGGCCGTGGATCTCCTGTTGGAGGGCTGGGAATTGGGCGCGGATCGCGGCCACGTCGAGGGAGGGCGCGCTCACCCGAGGGACTCCTCGATCGCTTGCCGGGCGGTCTCGCTGGCGTCGGCGGCGAGGCGCTCGGCGAGGAGGCGGCCGAGGACCTCGGCGAGGCCTGGATCGGGCAAGCGGCGGATGATGTCTTCCGCGAAGGCCCAGGTCATCACGCCTCGGGCGCTCGCTGCGTCGATGCCGCGGCTCATCAGGTAGAAGAGGGCGTCTTGATCGAGCT
>CAZEHU010000004.1:0-9662 GCA_964511605.1 uncultured Myxococcales bacterium | reverse complement strand
GGAGGAGGTTCTGGTTGAGCTGGTGGCTCTCGGAGCCCCGGGCCCCCTCGTGGATCAGCACGTTCCCGAAGAAGGAGCCGGAGCCCTCGTCCCGAGCCAGCCCCTTGTAGAGCTGGTGGGAGGTGGTGTGGGGGGAGCGGTGGTGGACGGTCGTTGCGTGATCGAAGTGCCGGCGGTCGGTCGCGACGTACAGGCCATCGAGGGAGGTGGAGGCGCCGGGCGCGGCGAGCTCCGCGACCACCGAGGTCCGCGCCTGCCCGCCGGAGAGGGTGAGCACGTGGGAGTGGAAGGTCCCGCCGCGCTCGACGCGCGCGAAGACACCGTGGACGTGGCTGTCCTCCTCCCTCTCGTGGACGAGGACGACGTGGCGCAAGGAGGCGTCCTGCCCCACGGCCAGCTCGGTGATCGGGGCGGTCATCGCCGCTGCGCCGTCGCCGCTGATGAAGCGCTCGGCGACCGTGACCTCGCTGGTGGGCTCCGCGACCACCAGGACCCGCGGGAGGGCGAGGCCCCCGCCCTCGGCGCTGAGGGTGATGTGGACGATCGCCACCGGATCCTCGACCACCACGCCGCGGCCCACGTGCAGCACCAGGGCGTCGTCGAAGCCGGCGCCGTTCGCGGCGGTGTAGCCGTCCACCTCTGGATCCGCGATAGCGCCGAGGTGGGCCTCCATGAGGTCCGGCAGCTCGGCGAGGGCGGCGCGGAGGCCCATGAAGCGGGCGCCCTCCGGCAGCCCATCGGCGACCGAGAGGGTCGGCGCGTGCCGGCCGTTGAGCAGGACGACCCGGGCGGAGGTCTTCGTCCGGGGGGGGCGGAGGGCGGCCTGGGCGCGCGCGAGCTGGGCGGCGTCGAGGGCGGCGACCGGAGTGGAGCCGAAGGCGTGGAGGCGGCGGAGCTTCAGGTAGCCCCAGCCCTCGAGCTTGCGGGTGGGCAGGCCGCCGGCGCCGAGGGTGCGGGCGGCGTGCTGCCTGCGCTCCTCGAGCCAGGCAGGGAGGGGGGTGGCGGCCCCCATCAGGCGACGTCCTCGAGCCAATCGTAGCCTCGCTCCTCGAGCTCGTAGGCCAGCTCCTTGCCGCCGGTCTTCACGATGCGGCCGCCGAGGAGGACGTGCACCCGATCGGGCACGATGTGGTCCAGCAGGCGCTGGTAGTGGGTGATGAGCAGCATGCCTCGCGCTTCGGTGCGGAGGGCGTTCACGCCCGCGGCGACCGCCTTGAGGGCGTCGATGTCTAGGCCGCTGTCGGTCTCGTCGAGGATGCAGAGGCGCGGATCGAGGAGGGCCATCTGCAGGATCTCGTTCTTCTTCTTCTCGCCGCCCGACAGACCCGAGTTCAGGTCGCGGCCCGCGAGCTCCTTGGACATAGCGACGAGCTGGCGCTTGTCCTCGAAGTAGCGGAGGAAGTCGTAGGCGTCGAGCGGGCCCTCGCCGCGCGCCTTGCGTACGGCGTTCACGGCGGCCTTCAGGAAGACCTTGTTCGGCACGCCGGGCACCTCGACCGGGTACTGGAAAGCGAGGAAGACGCCGGCGCGTGCGCGCTCGTCGGGGCTCATGGCGCAGAGATCCTGCCCCTCGTAGAGGATGGCGCCCTGGGTGACGTCGTAGCCCTCCCGCCCGGCGAGGACGTAGGAGAGGGTCGACTTGCCGGATCCGTTGGGCCCCATGATGGCGCTGACCTCGCCGGGGGCGAGCTCGAGGCTGAGGCCCTTGAGGATCGGGCTTCCGCCGACGGTGACGTGGAGGTTGTCGATGGTGAGCATCGGTGGGGTTCTCCTGGCGGGGCGCCAGTCGCAGCGGTGGATCTTCTAGCCGATCGCTCCCTCGAGGCTCACCTCGAGGAGCTTCTGGGCCTCCACCGCGAACTCCATCGGGAGCTCCCGGAAGACGCGCTTGCAGAAGCCGTTGACGATCAGGTGGGTGGCCTCCTCGGCGTCGAGGCCACGCTGCTGGAGGTAGAAGAGCTGGTCGTCGGAGATCTTCGAGGTGGAGGCCTCGTGCTCCACCTGCGCGGAGGCGGTGCCCACCTCGATGTAGGGCACCGTGTCGGCGGTACAGGTATCGCCGATGAGCAGGGAGTCGCATTGGGTGAAGTTGCGAGCGCCTTTCGCGCCCTTCGCCACCTTCACCTGGCCCCGGTAGGTCTGGCGGCCGTGGCCGGCGGAGATGCCCTTGGAGACGATCGTCGAGCGGGTGCCCCGCCCGATGTGGATCATCTTGGTGCCCGTATCCGCCTGCTGCCGGTGGTTGGACAGGGCGACCGAGTAGAACTCGCCGACCGAGCCATCGCCTTGGAGGATGCAGCTCGGGTACTTCCAGGTGATCGCGCTGCCGGTCTCCACCTGGGTCCAGCTGATCTTGGAGCTTCGCCCTCGGCAGGCGCCGCGCTTGGTGACGAAGTTGTAGATGCCGCCGACGCCGTTCTCGTCGCCGGGATACCAGTTCTGCACGGTGGAGTACTTGATCTCCGCATCGTCGAGGGCGACGAGCTCCACCACCGCGGCGTGGAGCTGGTTCTCGTCGCGCATCGGGGCCGTGCAGCCCTCGAGGTAGCTCACGTAGGAGCCCTTGTCGGCGACGATGAGGGTGCGCTCGAACTGGCCGCTCTTGGGCTCGTTGATGCGGAAGTAGGTCGAGAGCTCCATCGGGCAGCGGACGCCCTGAGGCACGTAGACGAAGGAGCCATCGCTAAAGACCGCGGCGTTCAGGGCGGCGTAGAAGTTGTCGGTGGCAGGCACGACCGAGCCGAGCCACTTGCGGATGAGGTCGGGATGCTCGCGGACCGCCTCGGAGAAGCTGCAGAAGATCACCCCTGCCTCGGCCAGCTTGGCCTTGAACGTGGTGGCCACGCTCACCGAGTCGAAGACGGCGTCCACCGCCACCCCGGCGAGCATCTTCTGCTCCATCAGCGGGATGCCCAGCTTCTCGTAGGTGGCGAGGATCTCTGGATCGACCTCGTCGAGGCTCTCGAGCTTCTTCCGCTGCTTCGGGGCCGCGTAGTAGGTCATGTCCTCGAAGTCGATGGGCGGATACGAGACGTGCGCCCAGCGGGGCTCCTCGAGGGTCCGCCATTGCCGGTAGGCCTCGAGCCGCGCCTCGAGCAGCCACAGGGGCTCCTCCTTCTTCGCGCTGATGAAGCGGATGATGTCCTCGTCGAGGCCCGGCGGGGCGGTCTCGCTCTCGATGTCGGTGACGAAGCCCGCCTCGTAGCGGCGTTGGGTCAGCTTCTCGATGGTCTCGGTGGACCCTGCCATCGTGCCTCCAGGGGAAATCGGACCGCCCAGGTCCGATATGCCCGGACTGTAGCCAGGGCGGGCCCGATGTCAACGGTGGAGGCGCCTCGCGGCAGGAGGCGCGGGCACGAACGGGCCCAGGTGTCGCTTCCGGGGGCGGCCGCGCTGGGAGTGAGCGATGCCGTGCGCTAGCCTGCCTCTGTGCTTCCGTCCGAGGAGGACGCCCCCATGCGTGTGATTACAACGTGGCCCCGGCGGCTGGCCCTGGCCCTCGCCTTGGTCACGCTCGTCCTCTCCGGCGGCGCATCGGCGCAGGAGCTCTGCGCGGTCGACGCCGACTGCGACGACGGTGACCCCTGCAACGGCGCCGAGACCTGCGTCGACCTGAGCTGCGCGGCGGGCGAGGCCTGGGACTGCTCGGATGGGATCGAGTGCTCCATCGATACCTGCGAGGGGGTCTACACCGGTCCGGCCAGCCTCTGCGCCGACCTGGGCTGGTCCACCGAGGGCGGCACGGACGATGTCTGCGGAGCCTCCCAGGTCGGCGCCGCCGGCGCCTGCGTGACCGGCGTGAGCTGGTCCACCGCGAACAACACCTGCGTGGCCCTCGGGGCACGCCTCTGCACCGCGGCCGAGCTGGCAGCCGACGAGGCTGCCGACAGCTCCCCCATCTCCGGCTGTGGCCTCGACAACAACCGCGTGTGGGCCTCCGAGAGCTGCAGCGGCGGCCACCTCTCCCAGGCCGGAGCCAGTGAATTCCTGGACGATCTGCCCGAGGAGTGTACAGCGAACGGCACCCAGCTCGGAGTCCGCTGTTGCACCCTCGCGGTCGCGCCCCCCCTCGAGCCGAGCTGCAAGAAGGCTCCGGATCACGACAAGTGCTCGGACGCGCACGACTGCACCACCGATACCTGCAACGTGAGCTCGGGCTGCGTCTTCTCCCCGGTGCACGCGGAGTGTGAGGACAGCGTCCCCTGCACCGACAACCTCTGCAGCGCCACCGACGGCTGCACCTTCCCCCCCAACGACAGCTACTGCAACGACGGCATCAACTGCACGATCGGCGTCTGCGATCCAGAGACCGACTGCGACTCCGTCCCCGACCACGGATTCTGCAACGACGGCGACCCTTGCACGGAGGGCGTCTGCGACCCGACGGCGCAGCCAGGCTCCGGCTGCACTCAGGAGAGCATCGCGGGCGCGCCGTGCGACGACGGCAACCTCTGCACCGACGACGCTTGTGTGGAAGGGCAGGGATGTGTCGGCACACCGAACGAGGCCGCCGACGTCTGCGACGACGGGGATGCCTGCACGGAAGACGAGGTCTGCGCGGATGGCGCGTGCACCTCGGAGCCGGTGGACTGTGACGACGACGAGGAGTGCACCATCGACTCCTGCGGCCCGAGCGGCTGCGAGTATGAGAACACCTCCGTCCCCTGCACCGACGGCAACCTGTGCACCCTCGGGGATGCGTGCTCCGGCGGTGTCTGTGAGCCCGGCGCCCCGAAGGACTGCGAGGACGACCACGAGTGCACCCAGCACGCCTGCACCCCCCAGAAAGGCAAGTGCGAGCTCCAGTCCACCAATGATGCGGCGTGCACCGACGGCGTGATCTGCACGGTGGATAGCTGCCACGAGGAGGACGGCTGCGTCTTCGTGCCCCAGGACACCTTCTGCCCCTCCGATGAGTGCACCGCCTCCGCCTGCGATCCGGTCAACGACTGTCAGTTCACCGATACCAGCGGCGACTGCCAGGACGGCGACGAGTGCACGGTCGACACCTGCGACCCCTCCCTCGGCTGCGAGCACACCCCCACGGACGAGCCCGAGGGCTGCGAGCTCCCTCCCACCTGCGGCGACCTCGACTGCGACGATGGGAATGCCTGCACCGTCGACGGCTGCGATCCAGAGGCGGTGCTCTGCACCCACGAGGACCTATCCTGCGAGGACGATCACGAGTGCACGGAGGATGCCTGCGATCAGGTCCTCGAGACCTGCGTGCACGCCGCCAACCACGGCCTCTGCGATGACGACGAGGCGTGCACCGAGGATACCTGCGACGTCTTCAGCGGCTGCTCGAGCGCCCCCCTCGAGGGCCCCTGCGACGACGGCAGCGCCTGCACCACCGAGGATATGTGCAGCGGCGGCGAGTGCTCCGGTGGACCCCCGCCGGACTGCGACGACCTCGAGGCTTGCACGGTCGACACCTGCGACGCGGAGGAGGGCTGCGTGAACAGCCCGAACACCGGCGACTGCGACGACGGTCACCTCTGCACCCTCGAGGATACCTGTGCTGGCGGCGCCTGCTCCGGGCAAGCGGTGGTCTGCGACGATCCTCCGGCCGACGAGTGCAAGGAGGACGGCCTCACGCGCGTCACCTGGTCCGCGGTCGGGCTCTGCGACGACGAGATCACCGGCGAGTGCATCTACCAGCCGACCGAGACCCTGTGCGCCGGCGGCTGTACCGGCGGCAAGTGCCTGAGCGAGGTCTGCGCAGGCGCGGGCTTCGGCGTGCCCTGCGACGACCAGGACGGCTGCACCCTCGCCGATAGCTGCGACGGCGAGGGCAACTGCGTCGGGGCCACCCTCGACTGCTCCACCTTCGACGGCCCGTGCACCCTGGGCCTCTGCCAGGAGAGCGACTCCTCCTGCACCCTGCAGATCCTCGGGGATGGTGCGACCTGTGAGGACGGCGACCTCTGCACGGCAGGCGAGACCTGCATGGCCGGGGCCTGCGACGGCGGCGCGTCGATCGACTGCGGGGACGACAACCCATGCACGACGGAGAGCTGCGACCCGACCACCGGCTGCCTCGCGGAGCTCCACGAGGAGCCCTGCGACGACGGCGACGTCTGCACCGAGCTCGACGCGTGCAGCGAGGGGAGCTGCGTCGGAGTCGGCGCGGCCTGCGACGACGGCAACGACTGCACCGCGGATGCGTGCCTCCCGGGTACTGGCTGCGTCCACGCCGCCGAGGATGGCGGCACCTGCGACGATGGCTCGGTGTGCACCCTCGAGACCGCCTGCGTCGACGGCGAGTGCCTCGGGACCACGCTCGACTGCGGCGATGGCAACGACTGCACCAAGGATGAGTGCAACGACGTCGCCGGCTGCGTGAACCCGCCGGACAACCAGGCCGCCTGCGACGACGGGGATGCCTGCACGTCCAAGGGCTTCTGCGTGAACAAGAGCTGCGTGGCGGGCGCCGTCGCCGACTGCGACGACGAGGAGCCCTGCACGGACGACGCCTGCGACCCGGAGACCGGCTGCACGAACGAATCCCATACGGAGGCCTGCGACGACGGTGACGCCTGCACGGAGGGCGACGCCTGCGCCGAGGGCGCCTGCGTCGGCAGCGTGATCGACTGCGACGACGGCAACGCCTGCACCGACGAGAGCTGCGATCCCGAGGTCGGCTGCGCCAGCACCCCGAACAGCGCGACCTGCAACGACGGCGACCTCTGCACCTCCGGCGATACCTGCGGCGAGGGCGCCTGCGCCGGCACAGCGATCGAGGGCTGCTGTCTGAGCGACTCGGACTGCCTCGAGACCACGATCTGCGAGCTGAACGCCTGCGAGCCGGCCCAATGTGCCCCGTGCGCGACCTCCGAGGACTGCAACGGCGGGGTCTGCGAGGACCTCGCGACCGGAGCGTTCTGTGCGAGCTACTGCACGGACGACGAGGGCTGCCCCGAGGGCTTCGTCTGCGACCTCACCGTCTTCGATCCCGAGCCTGACGGTTCGCCCGATGAGGGCCTCTGCACCCCCGATCCCTCGCTCCCGACGACAGCCTGCTTCAACAACATCCACGCCACCACCGACCCGTGCGGCGGCCTCGACGAGATCCTCGAGATCTGCAGCGGCGACTGCTCGGACGCCGACGGCTGCTGCGACGAGGGCCTCGACGAGGAGGGCGGCTGCGTCGGCGCCGAGCCCGAGGAGGACGTCGCCCAGCCCGATGCCGTCGAGCCCGAGCCCGGCCCCGAGGAGGATGTCTTCGAGCCGGAGCCGGAGGAGGACGCCGCCGAGCCGTCCCCCGAGCCCGACGACGCCCAAGGCGACCCGGAGGGCGGCGACGGAGATCAGCCCGACGACGCCCAAGGCGACCCGGAGGGCGGCGACGGAGATCAGCCCGAGCCGACCCCCGAGGACATCGACGACCCGGCCCCCGAGCCCGAGGATACCGGGGAGCCCGAGCCCCAACCGGAACCCCAACCCCAGCCCGAGCCCTCCGAGGAGGATGTCGGCCCCGGCAGCCTGCCCGATACCACCGGCCCCGGCGACGTGGACAGCGAGGACGAGGGCGGCGGCAAGAAGAAGAAGAAGTCCGGCTGCGAGGGAGGTGGCGAGGGTTCGACGGGGCCGCTCGCGCTCTTCCTCGCCTGCCTCTTCCTGATCCTCCGAGCCCGAGCTCGACAGCAGTGAGGTCGCTGTCGCCACGCGCTTTCTTGAGGCGCTCCCCGTGCGGACCGTGCACACGAGCGAGTCCCGGGTCCTGGAGACCGTGGTCGAGCTGGCGCGAGCGGAGAAGCTGACTGTCTACGACGCCTCCTACCTCGGCCTGGCGCTCCGGGTGGGTCTCCCCCTCATCACGATCGATCGGGCCCTCGGCGCGGCCGCCAGCCGCCGCGGCGTCGCTACGACGCTGCCATGACTGGTCTCGTCAAGGGCCAGCGCTCGAGCTGATGCGGACGCTGCAGAGAGGGCTCCTGGCGCTCCTCCTGGCGGCGAGCTCGACCGCCTGCGGCTCCGAGCGCCCTCCGTGTGCGGACGAGCGTGGGGCGATCGGCGTGATCGCGCCTGGTCAGGAGGGGCAGGTCCGCGACCTCGTCGAGGCCGGCCCCGAGGCGGGGCACCCCGTGGGGAACATCACCCTCGAGCACTCCCGCATCGTCCTCGAGGTCCAGGGAGGAGAGCTCATCGTCCGCGATCACCTCTGCCGCCCGGGCGAGGCAGGCAACAGCGCCTCCTTCACCTTCGAGCGTCGCGGTGAGGGCGCCGCGCTGGCCGCCATCGAGGCCATCGAGGCCCGGGTGCGCGAGCGCGATCGAGGCGGCTTCTGGAGGGAGCGCGTCCTGCCGGAGGGGGCCCGCGAGGGGGAGCCGATGGAGGGAGATCCAGACCCCTGGCGAGCCATCCAGGCCGTGCTCGTGCTCCTGGTCTCGGTGGCGCTGGTCCTCCTGGTCACACGAGGGCTCCTCCGCTCGAGCGACTTCGTGCAGGGCCACCTGAAGGCCACCCACCTCCTCCCGGGCCTGCTCCAGGTCGTCCTGCTCAGCTACCTCGCTCTGTACTGGCGGGACCTCGGCCCGATGCTCCCGTGGATCGGCGCGGAGCTCGTCTGGGCCTACCTCCTCGACCTCGGCCTCGCCCTCTGGCGCTTCCGCTCCTGGCGCCTGAGCTTCGCGCCCCTCCCGGTGACCCTGTCGACGAACCTCTTCATCCAGTTTCCCGAGGACCTCCTCTTCATGCAGTTCGGGGCCATCACCGTCGCGATCCTCTCGAAGCACCTCATCCGCTGGAGGACCGAGCACGGGGAGCGTCACGTCTTCAACCCCTCGTCCCTGGGGCTCGGGGTGATCGGCGCGCTCACGCTCCTCGTGCCCGCCGTGGATGGAGGCGACATCGCCAACGAGTTCAACCTCCCGCCCAATATGGCGGAGCTGATCCTCATCATCGCGGTGGCCGCCCAGCTCCGCGTGCCGGTGGTGCTGATCTCCCTGTCAGCCTTCGCTGGTCTCGCCGCCACCAACCCCCTCTTCTGGCCGATCTGGGAGTCCCTCGGCCGCTCCACCCCCGCCCCCGAGTGGGCCCCGGTCCTCCTGGTCCTCGCCCTCCTCCTCACCGATCCCGTCACCACCCCCCGCCGCCCCCTCGCCCAGGTGCTCTTCGGGCTGCTCTGCGGGCTGGCCATCGGCGCCACCTCCCTGGCCCTCACCCTGGGCGGCTTCAACGACTTTTACTCGAAGGTGATCCCGGTCCCGGTGGTGACCCTGCTGGTCCCCACCCTCGACCGCCTCGCTGGGGCCATCGAGGCCCGCCTCCCGGACCACCTCCCGACCGCGCTCACCCAGGCGATACCAGCCTCACTGGCCGGCCTCGTCCCCACGCCGAGGTCCCTCCTCCGCGTCCTCGAGCCCCGCTTCAACCGCGCCCATGTGCTCCTCTGGATCGGCCTGGTGGCGACGATGATCGCCCTCCACAAGCCCGACCGCTTCGACGGCCCCCTGCAGCACCACAACCGCACCCGCTTCCTGAGCTCTCAGGCGGACCCCCAACAGCATACCTGCGAGACCGATCCCCTGTTCTGCGAGGCGTTCTCGTTCCCCTCCGAGCTCAGCTACTGGACCCAGTCGCTGGGAGCCCCCCCGGCGACCCCGCTCAGCCCTCCGAGGGCTCCAGGGCGACCGTAGCCTCGGCTTCGGCCCAGGCAC
>CAZEHU010000003.1:4363-20552 GCA_964511605.1 uncultured Myxococcales bacterium | reverse complement strand
CGCCAGAGGAGCCAGCAAGTGCCGCCCGGGGCAGCGAACGAGGATAAGGGTGATAAACAGGACGACCACCAGGGTCAAGCCGAAGAAGATCCTGTCGCGGGTCTTCGCGGGCACGTTCTTCAGGAAGCCGAAGGCCGCCCCGGGGTTCTCGGCGTAGAGCAGCTTGAACCAGTCGCCGTGCACGTCGAGGCGTCGCCACTCGATCAGGTAGGTGGCGTCGGCCTCCGCCGGGCTGTCGCCGGCCACCCCGGTCAGCGCACCACGGATCGGGTGGGTGTGGTGGGCGAGCACATCTCGCACCTCGTCCTCCTCGAGGCGACGGAGGTGCTTGCCGAGCCACTGGCTCATCGTGGTGTCGGCGAGGCGCGCGTCGACCGCCTCCCGAAGCGCCTTGGCGTCGGTGCTCGGAGCGGCCCACTGCGCCCACCGGTAGATCAGCGCGCGCTCGCGCTTGTCGATGCGCCGAGGGGGCATCCCATCTGCGTGGCGCCAGTCGACGAAGTAGCCGCGGACCCGATCACCGCCGGCCGGGAAGGCCGGCGCGCTGGGGTCTACCGCCTCTTGCGGCGGTAGCCTCGAGACGTGTCGGAGCGCCGCCTCGAGCGCCGCGCCCTCGAGGCCGAGCTGCTCGGAGACCAGCTCCCTGACCGGACGCCCCGCGTCGCCCTCGCCCACCAGGACGGGCAGGGGGTGGTGTGGATCCGCCAGGGAGACGTCGGCCCCCTCCTTGGTCCCGAGGTCGCCGACCAGCCAGACCGCGAAGACCAGGATCAGCAGAGCCCAACGCTTCATCGATTCCATCGCCTCCGGAGGTCCGGGGACCCTACACGCACCCGGCCGCGGACACCACGGCGACGGCAGCGGCGCCTCGAAGGGGGAACGAATTGACAGCCCAGGGGGCCCGGGCTACCAATGCCGAACCGCCGCCCGGCATTCCGCCTCGAGGACGCCGCTACTTGCCTCTGAACCCCCGCTCGATCTCGGACCGCCCCCGGCGCCTCCTCGAGGCAGGCCTGTGTGCGCTCTTCCTGGTGGCGGCCGGCGCCTCCGGCTGCGGGCCGGTGAACGCCAACACCGCCGTCAACGACGCGGAGACCTGGCTCGACGAAGCGAAGAAGGCCCGGGCCCATCGCCTGGCGCCCTACTCCTACTGGCTCGCCGTGTCCTACCTGCAGAAGGCCAAGGTCACCGAGGGCTACTCCGAGTTCCAGGCTGCCGAGGAATTCGCCCTCCGGGCCCGCGAGCACGCGGAGAACGCCACGAAGGAGGCCCGCGAGGAGCGCGAGCGCCAGCAGATCCTCCAGGAGCGCCTCAAGGGTAGGCGGGGCGGCGGATGAGTCTACGGCGCCGCGTGGGACATCGGATCCTCATCATCCTCTCTTCCCTGGCCTTCCTGCCAGGCCTCGGCGCGTCTTGCGTCACCAACCCCCACGTGCACGACAAGCAGGTGGAGCTCACCGGCTTCCTCGACGGCGTGGACGTGCGGGCCCGCCTCTGCGCCCCCCGCGAGCTGGCCGAGGCCCGCTCGAACCTGGAGTTCGCGATCTACGAAGCCGGCGAGGGCCAGACCACCCGCGCCTTCATGCACATGGAGCTCGCCGAGCGTCGCGCCCGCCAGGCGTGGGAGCGCTCGCGCGGCGAGGAGTGCGAGCCCGACAGCGACCTCGACGGCGTACGTGACTCCAAGGACAAGTGTCCCACCGAAGCCGAGGACTACGACGGCGATCGCGACGATGACGGCTGTCCGGACGCCGACATGGACGGCGACGGCCTCGACGACGATCACGATCGCTGCCCGGCCGTCGCCGAGGACAAGGACGGCTACCAGGACGACGACGGCTGCCCGGACATCGACAACGACGGCGACGGCATCCGCGACGACCTCGATCAGTGCCCGATGAAGCCCGAGGATCGTGACGGACACGAAGACATCGATGGCTGCCCCGACCCGGACAACGACGGCGACGGCCTCCTCGACATCAACGACAAGTGCCCGATGCAGGCCGAGGACTTCGACGGCGACTCCGACGAGGACGGCTGCCCCGACCTGTACAAGAAGATCATCGTCACCAAGACCCGCATCGAGCTCAAGCAGAAGGTCTACTTCAAGAGCGGCAAGGCCAAGATCCAGAGGAAGTCCTTCGATATGCTCGGCGAGATCGCGGACGTGCTGATCCGCAACCCGAACCTCTCCGTCCGCATCGAGGGCCATACCGACTCGAAGGGCTCCGCCAAGTACAACCGGAACCTCAGCCAGTCGCGCGCCGAGAGCGTCAAGAAGTTCCTGGAGAGGGCCGGCGTGGAGGGCGCCCGCATGATCGCGGTCGGCTACGGCGAGGACGTGCCCATCGATACGAACGAGACCAGGGAGGGGCGCGAGAAGAACCGCCGCGTCGAGTTCCACATCATCCGATGAGCGACTCCCCTGCTGCGAGCAGCGCCCCCGAGGAGGGCGGCGCCGTCGATCCGCACGCCGGCAACCGCCGGCTCTTCAGCGGCATCCAGCCCACCGGCACCCTGCACATCGGCAATTGGCTCGGCGCCATCGACAACTGGGTGCGCCTGCAGGCCGACTACCAGTGCACCTTCTGCGTCGTCGACCACCACGCGACCACCGTCGAGTACGAGCCTGTGGCTTTCCGCCAGGCGATCTTCGACATGGCGGTGGCGCTCCTAGCCTGCGGTATCGACGCTGGCCGCTCGACCCTCTACGTCCAGTCGATGGTCCCCGAGCACACCGAGCTCGCCTGGGTCTTCAATACGGTCACCATGTACGGCGATCTCGGCCGCATGACCCAGTTCAAGGACAAGAGCGAGCAGCACCAGCACAACGTGAACGTGGGTCTGTTCACCTACCCGGTGCTCCAGGCCGCCGACATCCTCTTGAGCCGCTCCCGCTGGGTGCCGGTGGGGGAGGATCAGGTCCAGCACCTCGAGCTCTCCCGCGACATCGCCCGGCGCTGGAATCGCCGCTTCCAGGCCGACTTCTTCCCGGAGTGCAAGCCGCTCCTCACGCCGGCCAAACGCATCGTAGGCCTCGACGGCCAGAGCAAGATGTCCAAGTCCAAGGGCAACGACCTCGGCATCCTCGAGGGACCCGAGGCCCGCTGGGAGAAGCTGCGAAACGCCTTCACCGATCCCCAGCGCGCCCGCCTCAAGGATCCAGGCCGCCCCGAGGTCTGCAACATCTTCAGCCTGCACGGCTTCTTCAGCGAGGCCGAGGTGATCGGGCGGGTCGATCGCGAGTGCCGCTCCGCCGAGATCGGCTGCTTCGCCTGCAAGCGCCTGCTCGACGAGTCCATCGAGCGCGCCCTCGGCCCGATCCGCGAGGCCGCCGAGGACTGGGCGGCTCGCCCGGACGACGTTTGGGACGTCCTCCGCTCCGGCGCCTCGAAGGCGCGCACGCTCGCCCGCGAGACCATGGGCGAGGTCCGGGAGGCCATGGGGCTCCCGGGCGCCGTCGCGTAGGCGAGCCCCATGGCCCTCGGCCTGATCCTCGCGCTGGGGGTCCTCCAGGGCCTCACCGAGTTCCTCCCGGTCTCCTCGAGCGGGCACCTGCGCCTCTGCTCCGCCTGGTTCGGTGTCCAGGATCCGCAGACCCTCTTCGACGTGATCCTCCACGTGGGCACGCTGATCCCGGTGATGATCGTCTACCGCGCCCCGGTCCTGAAGCTCCTGAAGCTCCAGGACCTGAGGCTCGCCGGCATCCTCGTCGTCGCGACGATCCCCACCGGCCTCATCGGCCTCCTCCTCGGCGATGCGATGGAGGGCCTCGCCGCCGATGTGCGCTTCGTCGGAGCCGCGCTCGCGGTGAACGGGTTGATCCTCCTCGCCCTCGGCCGCCTCGAGGGCCGACAGGTCGCGGAGGAGGCCAAGGGGCGGGGCCTCGACGAGATCACGATCGTCGATGCCCTCGTCGTCGGCACCGTCCAGGGCCTCGCGGTCTTCCGCGGCATCTCTCGGAGCGGCTCCACGATCACTGCCGGCCTCGTCCGAGGCCTCGATCGAGAGGCCGCGGCCGCCCTCTCTTTCCTGCTCTCGATCCCGGCGATCTCGGGCGCCCTCGTCCTCGAGGTCGACGCCTCCGCCATGGCGGCCGAGGGGCTCGGCACGTACCTGATCGGAGGCGCCGCCGCGGCCATCAGCGGGACGGCGGCGCTCATCGGCCTCCTGGGCCTCTTGAAGCGTGGCCGCCTGCACCACTTCGCCTGGTATTGCTTCGCCGTCGCGATCGTGGTCTTCGTCACCCTATGAGCAACGCCACCGACCCGGCCACCAACGTCTACACCGTCATCCTCGCCGGGGGCGTGGGTGCCCGCTTCTGGCCGCTGTCCCGGGCGGCTCGCCCCAAGCAGCTCCTCGATCCCTTCGGTGAGGGCTCGATGCTGCGCATGACGGTCCGCCGCATCGCGCCCCTCTGCCCCGCGGAGCGCTGCCTGATCGTGACCGGCCGAAGCCTCGGCGACGCGATCCAGGCCGAGCTGCCGGAGCTGCCGCCCGACAACTTCCTCGAGGAGCCCTGCGGTCGGAACACCGCCCCGGCCATCGGCTGGGCCTGCCGCCACCTCCGCGATCGTGATCCCGATGCGGTGGTCGCGATCCTGCCGGCCGATCACTTCGTCGCGGACGAGGATGCCTTCCGCCGCGACGTCCAGGCGGCCCTCGAGCTCGCCAGGGGAGGCGCGATCGCCACCCTCGGCATCCAGCCGACCCGTCCGGAGACCGGCTTCGGCTACATCCAGGCCGGCGGGCCGGACGATCCCCCGCACGCGGTCCGCGCTTTCCGCGAGAAGCCCGACGCCGCCACGGCGCTCTCGTGGCTGCGCGAGGGCGGCTACTACTGGAACGGCGGCATGTTCTTCGCGCGCGCCGCGGTCCTCCTCGCCGAGCTCGAGCGCCTCGAGCCCGAGCTCGGGGCCGGCCTCGCCCGCTACGTCGAAGGCGGCGCCGCGGATGACACGATCTGGCGTGATCTCCGCTCGATCAGCATCGACTACGCTGTGATGGAGCACACCCCCCTCGCCCGCGTCGTCCCCACCGCCTGCGGCTGGTCGGACGTCGGGAGCTGGACCGCCCTCCTCGAGCATCGTGGGCAGGCCGCCTCCTTCCACGAGGGCGAGGTGCTCGAGATCGACGGTGCGGGCAACGTCCTCCTGGCCGAGGGGGGACTCGTCGCCGCCGTCGGGGTCGAGGGCCTCGCCGTCGTGCATACCCCCGACGCCACCCTTGTCTGCCCCCTCGCCGAGGCCCAGCGGGTCCGGGAGGTGGTGGACGCCCTGAAGGCCACCGGCCGAGGAGAGCTGACGTGAACCCTTCGATCTTCCGCATGTACGACGTCCGCGGGATCGCGGATGCCGATCTGACGAGCGACGTGGCCTTCGCGCTCGGGCGCGCCTACGCCACCGTGATCCGTCGCGATGGCGGCCGGCGCATCTGCCTCGGTCGCGACTGCCGCGATCACGGCCTGCGCCTCCGCGACTCATTCCGAGATGGCGTCCTCAGGGCCGGCCTCGATGTGATCGATGTGGGCATCGTGCCCTCTCCCCTCCTCTACTTCGCCGTCTGGCATCACGACGCGGACGGCGGCGTGCAGATCACAGGCAGCCACAACCCCGCCGAGTACAACGGCTTCAAGATGATGCGGGGCAAGGGTTCGCTGTGGGGCGATCAGATCCTCGAGCTCAAGGCCATGATCGAGGCCGAGGACTTCGAGACCGGCGAGGGCCAGACCTCCGAGTCCCCCATCCTCGACGCCTACGTCAGGGATGTCGCAGGCCGCCTCGAGCTCTCGGATCGCAAGCTGAAGGTCGCCGTGGACGCGGGCAATGGCGTCGGAGGCCCAGCCGCGCTGGCCCTGCTCGAGCAGCTCGGCGTCGAGGTGATCCCGCTGTTCATGGAGATGGACGCCACCTTCCCGAACCACCACCCCGATCCCACGGTCGAGGAGAACCTCGAGGACGTCCGCGCCGCCGTGCTGGAGCATGGCTGTGACCTCGGCATCGCCTACGACGGGGACGCCGATCGCATCGGTGTCGTCGACGAGGCCGGCCAGATCCTGTGGGGTGATCGCCTCCTCGTCGTGCTCGCACGCGAAGTGCTCGAGCAGGTGCCCGGCGCCGCGATCGTCGCCGAGGTGAAGTGCTCCCAGACCCTCTTCGACGCCATCGAGGCCATGGGCGGGCGCCCGATCATGAGCGCCGTCGGCCACAGCATCATCAAGGATCGCATGAAGAAGGAGGACGCGGCCCTCGCCGGTGAGATGAGCGGCCACATCTTCTACCGCCACCGCTGGTACGGCTTCGACGACGCGATCTATACGACCGGGCGCCTCCTCGAGCTGCTCAGCCGGGATGACCGCCCCCTGAGCGCGCACCTGATCGATGTGCCCGAGACCCACGCGACGCCCGAGCTCCGCGTCGACTGCCCGGAGGAGGTGAAGTTCCGGGTGGTGGCCCAGGCCGTCGAGTACTTCAAGGCGCGCTACGACGTCGTCGACATCGACGGGGCCCGCGTGAACTTCGGGGACGGCTGGGGCCTCATCCGGGCCTCCAATACCCAACCGGTGATCGTGCTCCGCGCCGAGGCGGACACGCCAGAGGCGCTCGCGCGGATCCGCTCGACCCTCGAGGGCTTCATCGCGGACCACGCCGGAGGGTAGGTCCGCGCACCACAGGGAGCTCCGCTACGGCTCCTCCGGCGGCGGGCAGCCCTGCGTCGCGCTCACGTGCACCGACGCCTCCGAGGTATTGCCGTAGTACCCCATGTTGACGCGGCAGCCGTTGAGCCCGGGTTCGAGGTCGTAGGGGCTGTCGGGATCGCCGCTATCGATGCCCCCAGAGTAAGACTTGAGGTGCAGGTCGTTGTTGCCCGTGGAGATGAAGTCCGGGTTCTGGTTCTTCCAGCCGACGCCCACGGTCGCGTTCTTCGAGGTGCCGTCGCAGTAGTTGAGGATCGAGTAGGTCACCACGAGGTTCTCGATGGCGTTGGTGTCGTTCCGAACGCAGTAGTCCCAGCCGCTATAGATGATGCTGTTGCGCACCTTCACCTGGAAGGCTTGGTCCTTCTCCACGTGGACCAGCGTACCGGCGTCGCCGCCGCCGCCGATGGAGTACGCCGTGAGGTGCTCGATCGTGAGGGCCGAGGAGGTGTTCACGCGCACCAGGGAGCAGCGGCTGGTGAGGATATCGATCCCATCGGCGTCGAGCGAGTGGCCCAGCACATGTCCCACGGAGCACTGGTTGCAGGACCTCAAGCGGACCGCGTCGAGGTGGGTGCCCAGCCCCTTCTCGGCGGAGTTGCTGTTGTACTTGTGGCCGGTCGTGCCCCCACCCGAGTTGTAGAAGACCACGAAGGAGACGTCGACGAAGACACTGTCGCCAACCCACACGGCCGCAGCCCGCCCCCCATCGCCACCCTTCCAGCCGGTATCGCTCGAGGCCCCCTTGCCGCCATAGAGCTGCCTGGCCAGGACACCGTCGACGGTCGTGTCGAAGCTGTCGGTGATACGAACGCCGTATACGCGTCCGCCAGGGGGCGCCAGGCAGGTCTCCGTGCAGCCCGCGTCGCATGGAGCGGAGGCGACCAGCGTATCGGACGTACCGTCGGGCGCGCTCAGGTTGTGCACGAAGAGGTCGAGGACCTGGAGCCCCGTCGTATGCTCGGCGAGGATGCCGTCGACGATCGGGGTCTCGTAGTCGCCGCAGATCGAGGGAGGCACGGTCGTGGGGTGGGGCAGCTTCACTTGCGCGATCTCGAGGGCCTCGAGGGTGACGCCGTCCACGGGCGCCTCCTCGGTCCCCGCGATGTGGATGCCCCGCGAGCCTCCATTCATGGTGACGCGCCGGACGGTGACGTCGCTCGCCGTGATCTCGATCCCGGTGCTCTCGTCCTCCACCTCGAGGAAGACCTGATCGGTGGCGGTGCCCTCGATCGTGATGCCAGGCTCCACGATCTGGAACGTGCCCTCATAGGTCCCGGGGCCGACGTGGATCGTGGTGCCGGCGAAGGCCGCCGCCACCGCCTGCTTCAAGCTCGGGTAGGGATGGTCCTCGGAGCCATCCGCCCCTGCATCGTTGAAGTTGAAGACGTCGACCCAGAGGTCGGTGACGTTGTCGAAGGCCACCTCGCAGCCGTCGGAGGGATCCCCGTTGGCGTCCTTCGTATCCACCGCGCAGGCGTGGATGACGCACTCGCCGGCCTGGCAGGTGGCCAGCGCGACGGTCGGGTGGTTGCAGGAGCGGCCACAGACCCCGCAGTTGTCGGGATCCTCGTCGACGGCGAAGTCCTCGTCGGTCAGCCCGTCGCAGTCGTCGTCGAGGGCGTTGCAGGCCTCCACGCCGCCTGCCGTGATCTCGCAGGCGTACTCACAGCCGTTGGCGGGATCGGCGTCCACGTCGAAGAGCCCCCCCGGGCAGGGCGTGGAACCGCAAGCACTCTCGGTGCAGGAGCCAAAGGAGCTCGAAGAGGCGTCCTCGCAGGGGCTGTCGCAGCCTCCACAGTGGCTCGCGTCGCTCTGGGGATCGACGCAGGCGCCGCCGCAGAGCTCGAAGGAGGCCGAACACTCGGAGACACACTCGCCCGCCTGGCAGAAGAGGTCCTCGGTGCAGGGCTGGTCGCAGCCCCCACAGTGCTCGGCGCTGGTCTGGAGATCCTGCTCGCAGCCGTTGTACGGCAGGTCGTCACAGTCGTCCCGGCCGGCATCGCAGAGGGCCGGCGCGCACTGGCCGCCGAGGCAGAAGGTCTCCGCGGCGAAGGAGAGCTCGTGGCAGGGCAGGCCGTCGAGGGGCGACCAGGTGGTGGGGATCTCGCTCGGTACGCACGCCAGGCAGCTCTCCTCCTCGAGGGGGGTCCCGGCGGCCACACACTGCTCGGCGATGAAGCACATGCCCTGGCTGATCGGGAAGGTGCAGTCCCCGGCGCCGTCGCAGAGGTCCTCGGTACAGTCGATCCCGTCATCGCAGTTGTAGCTCGTGCCCACGCAGGCGCCGTCCTCGCAGGTATCCTCCTTGGTGCAGGCCTCGTCGTCGTCGCAGCTCGGGCCGCTGATCGGGCTCCACGCCTCGGGAGCGGACGCGGGCTTGCAAGCGACGCATGGGTCGTCTGGGGAGGAGGCGTCCTCCTCATAGCAGGTACCGGAGATCGCGCAGCCGGTGGTGACGCTGAACGCGCACTCGCCGCTGTCTGGATCGCAGGCGTCCTCCGTGCAGTCCAACTCGTCGTCGCAGGCCGGCGGCTCGCCTCCGGTGCAGACCCCCTCGATACAGACATCGTCGTGGGAGCACTTGTCGCCGTCCTCGCAGGCCCCCTCGATGATCTCGTGGCCGCAGCCAAGGGCGCTGTCGCACGCATCGATGGTGCAGGGCTCGCCGTCGTCGCAGGGGATCAGCTCGTGGAAGCAGCCCACCAGCGGATCACAGCCGTCGGTGGTGCACACATCCTCGTCGTCGCAGTCCACCTTCGTGCCCGCCCCGCAGACTCCTCCCAGGCAGGCGTCTCCGGCTGTGCAGAGATCTCCATCGTTGCAGGGGGCCAGGTCGTTGTGGGCCACGGTGCACTCGCCGGCGATGGGATCGCAGGCGTCGAGGGTGCACGGGTTGCCGTCGTTGCACTCCACAGCCTCGCTCGCCAGGCAGAGCCCTCCCTGGCAGGCCTCGTCGAGGGTGCAGGCATTCTCATCGTCGCAGGCCTTGTCGAGGTCGACGTGGGTGCAGCCGAGCTCGGGGTTGCAGCCGTCCTGGGTGCACGCGTGTCCATCGTCGCAGTCCGCCGTGGTGCCCACGCAGCCGGCGGCCGAGCAGGCATCGTCCGTGGTGCACAGGTCGCCGTCCTGGCACGGGGATCCAGCGAGGGCCTGCACGTCGAAGTTGCAGCCCAGCTCTTTGTCGCAGGTGTCGAGGGTGCACTCCTTGCCATCGTCGCAGGCCAGGGGGGCGCCGGGCTGGCAGCCGGAGGCGGGATCACAGAGCTCCTGGCCGTTGCAGATGTTGTCGTCGTGGCAGGCCGGGGGCTCGCCGACGGTGCAGCCCACACCGGGATCACACGCCTCGAGTCCATTGCAGGCGTTGGCGTCGTCGCAGGCGAGGGGGAGCCCGGCGACGCAGCCGTCGGCGTCGCAGCCCTCGACGCCGTTGCAGGCGTTGCCGTCGTCACAGACCTTCGGCGTGCCCGGGTGGCAGCCTGCCACCGGATCGCAGGTCTCGAGGCCGTTGCAGGCATCACCGTCGTCACAGACCAGGAAGAGCCCCGGCGAGCAGCCGGTCAGGCTGTCGCACTCCTCGAGGCCGTTGCAGGGGTTGTCGTCGTTGCAGTCGAGCGGCGTCCCGCCCTTGCAGCCCTCGACGGCGTCACAGTCCTCGATGCCGTTGCAGGGGTTGCCGTCGTCGCAGGGGATCGGCGTCGTCACGTGGCAGGTCTCGGTCTCGAGATCACAGTTGCCGATGCCATTGCAGGGGTTGCCGTCCTCGCACTCCTCCTGGGAGCTGCAGCAGCCGCTCAAGGCGGGGCCCGGCTGGCACCCCAGGGTGGCGTCGCAAGACTCCAGGCCATTGCACGGCAGGCCGTCATCGCAGGACAGGATCGCGCCGCCGACGCAGCCGCCCGAGGCCTGGTCGCAGGCCTCGACGCCGTTGCATGCATTGCCGTCCGTGCACGTGATCGGAGTACCGGCCACACAGCCCACGCCGGAGGCGCAGCTCTCGAAGCCATTGCAGGGGTTGCCGTCGTCGCACGTGGGTGGTGGGATGAGCTCGCAGGTCCCCGTGTCGAGCAGACAGGTGCCCTCGCCCGTACAAGGATCCCCCTCGCCGCAGTCCTTATCGGAGTTGCAGCAGTCCGCGGGGGGGCTCCCGGGGCTGCAGCCCTCGTCCGGATCGCAGGTCTCGGTGCCCGTGCAAGCCAGACCATCGTTGCACGCGAGCGCGGGCCCCTGGACGCAGCCGGTGTCGACGTCGCAGGACTCGACACCGGTGCAGATGTCCCCGTCGTCGCAGATCCGCGGCGCGTGGATGCAGCCGGAGGCGCCGTCACAGGAGTCGTTGCTGCAGGCGTTGCCGTCGTCGCAGCTCTTGACGACACCCCAGGTGAAGCAGGCGGCCTCCGGCACCTCGAGGCAGAGGCGGGTCTGTCCTGGCGTCGCGCAGTCCCAGGCTCCCGCCCCCGGGCAGGGCGCGGGGCAGGGCACGTCGATCGCTCCGGTGGCATCAGGCTCTGGACTCTGTCCGACCGGCTCCGCCGCCTCCTCCGCACAGCCAGCCAGCAGCACGAGTGCTCCGGCCAAGATCCCCATCGCAGGTACTCGCAGCACGTCATCACCTCCCTTGCCCGTGCACGGTAGCGGGCGCGGGGGCCGCATGGTAGCCCTCCGTCATGGAGCGCAGCCCCTCGATGGACGTCCGGCAGATCGCCCGCCTCGCCCGCCTCGAGCTCGGCACGGACGAGCTCGAGCGCCTCGAAGGGGAGATGGAGCGCATCCTCGATTATGTGCGGCAGCTCGAGACCCTCGACCTTGAGGGGGTCGAGCCCACCAGCCACCCCCTGCCCCTGTCGACCCCCTGGCGCGAGGATGTGCCCGGCGAGGTCCTCCGCCGAGAGACCTTCCTTGGCGGAGCGCCGGATCACGACGGACAGGGCGTGGTGGTCCCGCGGGTGGTCTGAGGTGGGGGCCCTCGCCGATACCCGCCGGGCCTTGCTGTCCGGCGAGAGGAGCGCCGTCGACACGGCCGAGGAGGCCCTCGCCGCCGTCGAGGCCAGCACCACGAACGCGTGGGTGCGGCCGAGCGAGCGCCTGCTCGAGGATGCGGCGGCGCTCGATGAGCGCGTCGCCCGCGGGGAGGATCCGGGCCCCCTCGCCGGCGTTCCGGTCGGCATCAAGGACCAGATCTGCACGCGGGGGCTCGCTACGACGGCCGCCTCCCGCATCCTCGAGGGCTTCGTCCCCCCCTACGACGCGACGGTCGTCCGAAGGCTGCGCGAGGCCGGGGCGCTCGTCCTCGGCAAGCTCAACCAGGACGAGCTCGCTATGGGCTCGTCCAGCGAGCGCAGCCTCTACGGGCCGGTGGATCATCCCCTCGCTCCCGGGCGCGTGCCCGGAGGCTCCTCAGGAGGCTCCGCGGCGGCGGTGGCCGAGGGGAGCTGCCTGCTCTCGCTCGGCACCGATACGGGCGGCAGCATCCGCCAGCCCGCGAGCCTGTGCGGCGTCGTCGGGCTCAAGCCCACCTATGGGAGGGTGAGCCGCTATGGCTCGATCGCCTTCGCCTCGAGCCTCGACCAGGTCGGACCCTTCACTCGGAGCGTCGAGGACGCGGCCCTCGCGCTCGAGGTGCTCGCGGGCCACGATCCCCTGGACTCCACCAGCCTGCCCGAGCCCGTTCCCGCCTATACCGAGGCGCTCACCGGCAAGGTCCAAGGACTGCGGATCGGCGTCCCGCGGGATCTGCTCGCCTCCGGGCTCGAGCCCGACGTCGAGGCCCGCCTCGAGGAGGCCCTCGACGTCTATGGCGTCCTCGGCGCCGAGCTGGTGGACGTAGAGCTGCCCCACGCCCGATACGCGATCGCCTGCTACTACGTCCTGGCGACCGCGGAGGCCTCGAGCAACCTCGCCCGCTACGACGGCATCCGCTACGGCCACCGGGCCGAGGGAGCCTCGGACCTCGCCCAGCTCTACGCGAGGAGCCGCGCCGAGGGCTTCGGCGAGGAGGTCCGGCGGCGCATCATGCTGGGGACCTTCGTCCTGTCGAGCGGCTACTACGACGCCTACTACCTGCGCGCCCAGAAGGTGCGGACGTTGGTCCGCCGGGACTTCGCCCGCGCCTTCGAGAGGGCCGACGTGCTCGCGATGCCCGCCTCCCCCGTCACGGCGTTCGAGCGCGGGACCTGTACCGGCGATCCTCTCGCTATGTACCTGATGGACGCGTTGACGATCCCGGCCAGCCTCGCGGGCCTGCCGGGCCTCAGCGTGCCGGCAGGGGTCGACGGCGGCGGGCTGCCGGTCGGCCTCCAGGTCGTGGGCCGGGCCCTCGACGAAGCGACGATCCTCCGGGCGGCCCACGCCCTTGAGCAGGCACAGGCGGGAGGGGGCGCCGATGGCTGAGCACCCCGGCTGGGAGCCTGTCATCGGCCTGGAGATCCACGTCCAGCTCGCCACGAGGACCAAGCTCTTCACAGGCGCGGCGGCGGCCTACGGGGCTCCGCCGAATACGAACATCGACCCGGTGACGGTCGGCATGCCGGGGGTCCTGCCGGTCCTCAACCGCGAGGCGGTCGAGCTGGCGCTCCGCCTCGGTCTCGCCCTCGGCTGCACCATCCGCTCGCCGAATCGTTTTGCCCGCAAGCACTACTTCTACCCGGACCTGCCCAAGGGGTATCAGATCAGCCAATTCGAGGCGCCGATCTGTGAGGGAGGTGCTGTCCGGGCGCTCATCGAGGGCGAGGTGCGCTCTTTCGCCCTGACTCGAATCCACCTCGAGGAGGACGCCGGCAAGCTGATCCACGACCCCCAGCGCGACCAGAGCCTCGTGGACTACAACCGGGCCGGGGTGCCGCTCGTCGAGACCGTGAGCGAGCCGGACCTCCGCTCCGCGGACGAGGCCTGGCACTACATGAAGGCGCTCCACGGCGTGGTGACCTGGCTGGGCGTCTCCGACGGCAACATGGAGCGCGGCAACTTCCGCTGCGACGCCAACGTCAGCGTGCGCCGGCACGGCGAACCCCTCGGAACACGCGTGGAGCTGAAGAACATCAACAGCTTCCGCTTCGTGAGGCGGGGCCTCGAGTTCGAGATCGATCGGCAGATCCGCGTGTTGGAGGGGGGCGGCGAGGTGGTGCAGGAGACCCGCCTCTGGGACGACGAGGCCGGGCGCACCCGCACGATGCGCACCAAGGAGGAGGCGCACGACTACCGCTACTTCCCGGATCCGGACCTGATGCCCGTCGAGATCGACGAAGCATGGCAGGCGCGGGTGCGCGCGGAGCTGCCGGAGCTGCCCCTCGAGCGGCGGGCCCGCTTCGAGTCGGAGCTTGGGCTCAGCGCCTATGACGCCGGCGTCCTCACCCAGACCCGATCGCGCGCCGACTACTTCGAGGCGGTCGTGGCGGCCGGCGGCGAGCCGAGGGACGCCTCGAGCTGGATCCAGACCGACGTGCTGGCGCTTACGAAGGGGGGCGAGGCCCGCAGGGACGAGGCGCCGGTCTCGCCGGAGCCCCTCGGCGCCCTCCTTGGCCTCGTAGCGAAGGGCACGATCTCCCAGAAGATGGCCAAGACCTGCTTCCGGGAGATGGTGGTCGACCCGAAGGTCGATCCCGAGGCGTGGGTCGCGGAGCACGGCGGCCAGATCAGCGACGCTACGGAGCTCGAGAGCATCGCTACGCGCATCCTGGACGCGAACCCGGCAGAGGTGCAGGCCTGGCTCGGCGGCAAGACGAAGGTCCTGGCCTTCTTCGTGGGCCAGGTCATGCGCGAGACGAGGGGCAAGGCCAATCCCCAGCTCGCGTCGAAGACCCTGCGCGACCTCCTGGAGGCCCGCCGATGAGCATGATCGTCTCGAGCCCGAGCGCGATCGTTCCGATCGCCCGTGACGAGGAGGGGCGCGTCGTCCTCCTCGACCAGACCCGCCTGCCCACCGAAGAGGTGCATCAGGCCTACGACACCGCCGAGGGGGTCGCGGACGCGATCCGGACGATGGTCGTGAGGGGAGCGCCGGCGATCGGCGTCACGGCGGCCATGGGGCTGGCCCTCGGTGCCCGCCGGCTCCCGGACGGCTCGGACCTCAGCGAGGGATTCGCTGGGCTCTGCGAGCTCATGGCCGGCACTCGGCCCACGGCGGTGAACCTCTTCTGGGCCATCGAGCGCATGCAGCGCCTGGTCGCCAGGTTCGAGGGGGAGCGCGCCGCCCTCTTCGACGCCCTCGACGAGGAGGCCCAGCGCATCCTGGACGAGGACATCGCCATCAACCGGGCGATGGGGCGCCACGGCGCGGAGCTGATCCCGGATGGCGCTCGGATCCTGACCCACTGTAATGCCGGGACCCTGGCCACCGCCGGGTACGGTACCGCGCTCGGTGTGATCCGCGCCGCGGTCGAGGCGGGCAAGCGCGTCCACGTCTACGCCGACGAGACCCGGCCCTTCCTACAGGGCAGCCGGCTCACCGCGTGGGAGCTGATGCACGATCGCATCCCCGTGACCCTCATCGCGGACAACGCTGCCGGCCACCTCATGCAGCATGGCGAGATCGACCTGGCCGTCGTCGGGACCGACCGCACCGTGGCCAACGGAGACGTGGCCAACAAGATCGGCACCTACCAGGTGGCCGTCCTCTGCCACCGCCACGGCCTGCCCTTCTACGTCGCCGCCCCCACGTCCACGGTCGACCTCGCGATCGCCACCGGCGCAGACATCCCGATCGAGGAGCGCTCACCGGCCGAGGTCCGCACGGTCTTCGGCAAGCCGGTCGCCCCTCTGGACGTCCCCGTCCGCAACCCGGCCTTCGACGTCACCCCCGCGGAGCTCGTCACAGCGATCATCACCGAGCGAGGGGTGGCTCGGGCACCCTATGGCGCCTCGCTCGAGGCTCTCCTCAAGGGGGCGCCAGGGGCCCCACGGCACTGAGAGGCCGCTGGCTCCGGGCACCCCGGATTTCGATCCTTGACACCCCGAGGGGCCTTCCCTACCGTCCGGCCCCCTTCCGACCGGGGGGGACCTCCGACCAGGGGAGAACGCCATGTACGCTGTCATCCGCACCGGCGGCAAGCAGTACCGGGTCGCCGAGGGCGACTACGTGAACATCGAGAAGCTCGACGCCCCCAAGGGCTCGAGCATGACCTTCGAGGACGTGCTCCTCGTCGGTACCGACGACGAGACCCACATCGGTACCCCCCGTGTCGAGGGCGCCTCCGTCGCCGCCACGATCGTCGATCAGGGCAAAGCGAAGAAGGTCATCGTCTTCAAGTTCAAGCGCCGCAAGAACTACAAGCGCACGCGCGGCCATCGCCAGCACTTCACTCGGGTCCGCATCGACTCGATCGTCAAGGCCTAGGGGAGGACGAGATGGCTCATAAGAAAGGACAGGGCAGCTCTCGGAATGGCCGCGACTCCAACGCTCAGTACCGAGGGGTGAAGAAGTACGGCGGCGAGAGCGTCATCGCCGGCAACATCATCGTCCGCCAGAGGGGCACCAAGGTGCACCCGGGAACAAAC
>CAZEHU010000003.1:0-4353 GCA_964511605.1 uncultured Myxococcales bacterium | reverse complement strand
CAAGTTCCACCCCGGCCGCAACGTGGGCATGGGCAAGGACTACACCCTCTTCGCCAAGGCGGACGGGGTCGTGCAGTTCCGCAACCGGGGCACGAGCCGCAAGTTCGTCGACGTCGTCCCGGCGGGCGCGTAGACAGAGCCTCCGCGCCCTCGGACCCTCGCGCCCTCGGACCCTCGCGCCGGGCGATGGCCGGATCCGAGGCGCCGGCCCCCCGGGGGGCCTGTCCATGAAGTTCATCGACGAAGCCGTCATCGAGGTCGCCGCGGGAGAGGGCGGCCGCGGGGCGGTGAGCTTCCGGCGTGAGTCCAAGGTGCCCTACGGCGGTCCCGATGGGGGCAAGGGTGGCAAGGGCGGCGACGTGATCGTCCACGCCGATACCGGCGTGGCCACCCTCCTCGACCATCGCTACCGGCGGCACTACCGCGCGGAGGGCGGGGCCTCGGGCGGGGGCTCGAACATGACAGGTCGCTCCGGCGTGGACCTCGAGATCCCGCTGCCCGTAGGCACCGTGATCCTCGACGAGGGCTCTGGCGAGGTGCTCGCCGACCTCGTGGAGCCGGGCCAGCGGTCCGTCATCGCGTGCGGCGGTCGCGGTGGCCGCGGCAACTCCTCCTTCGCCACCGCGACCCGGCGTGCACCGCGCTTCGCACAGGACGGCGAGCCCGGACAGAGGCGTCGCCTCGAGCTTCACCTCAAGCTGGTCGCGGACGTCGGCCTCCTTGGCCTGCCCAACGCTGGAAAGAGCACCTTCATCCGCGCCGTGACCCGAAGCCAGGCCCGGGTCGCGGACTACCCCTTCACCACCCTCGTCCCGAACCTGGGCGTCGCCCGCGTCGACGGCCGGGACGTCGTGCTCGCGGACATCCCCGGACTCGTCGAGGGCGCCCACGCCGGCCACGGCCTCGGCGATCGCTTCCTGAAGCACGTCGAGCGCACGAGGGTCCTCATCCACCTCCTGAGCCTCTCGGCGGATGCGGTGGAGCCTCTCGAGGCCTGGCGGACGATCAACCGCGAGCTGGCAGCGCACTCCCCGGAGCTGGCAGCTCGCCCCCAGGTCGTGGTCCTCAGCAAGGTCGACCTGCTTGGAGATCGTTACGAGATCGAGCTCTGGCGCGAGGCCTTCGCCGAGGAGGAGGTCGAGCTCCTCTTGTCCAGCGGCACCACCGGCGAGGGTACCCTGGAGGTTCTCCGCGCGGCCCTCGCTCACCTGGACGTGGTGGCGCCTCCCCCCGAGGCCCCTGAGGAGCCTTGGAGCCCGGTATGAGGCCGAGGACCCTCGTCGTGGCACACCAGCCGCGACGCGCTTTTTCTGCACCGCTCCAACATCCCTTTTGATCTCATGCTCTTGCAGGCGTCGATCCCCCCGTCGGACCAGTTGACGTAGACCAGGAGCCGGGGCAGACTGGCGGGGATAGTGACCCGGGCGCCTCCTTCGGCCGATGTGCCCACAACGATGCGAGCGCGGCCCGCGGCCGACGTCGCCGCCCTTGCGTCGTGCCTGTTGCCCCTCCCCTCGAGGAACATCCCCCATGACGAACCTCTCCACGCGAGCACGCGCGTGCCTGATCGGCGCGACCACGTCGCTCGCCCTCGTTGCGCTCGTCACCAGCGCCTCGGGTCAATCTCCCGGCGACATGCCTGGCGCGGACGCGCCCGCCGCCGAGGCGCCCGCCGCCGAGGCGCCCGCTGCCGAACCACCGGCAGCGGCTCCCACGGTCAAGGCCACCACCGGCGACCAGCAGTACGGCTTCAAGGTCCGCGAGCTCGAGGAGCGGGTCGTCAACCTGAAGGAGAAGATCTTCCGGACGAAGACCCGCCTGCTGCTCCTCAAGGAGCGCATCCTCAACGATGTGATCGCCGAGGCGAAGCTCGTGGTCTTCCACGTCAACGACATGGGCGGCAGCTTCAAGCCCGTCCAGGTCTACTACCGCCTCGACGGCGAGGACCTGAAGCTCCTGGACAACTCCACGGGGCTGCTCGACACCGACCAGGGCATCGAGATCTTCGCCGGGAACGTGGCCCCCGGAAACCACAACCTCACGGTGGAGTTGGTCTACCGCGGCGAGTCGACGCTCTTCGCTTACCTGAAGGACTACATCTTCAAGCTGCGTGCGAACTACACCTTCTATGCCACCAAGGGGAAGATCACGACGGTTCGCTCCATCGGCTTCCTCAAGGGCGACATCACGTACGATCTGACCGACCGGCCCTCCATCCGCTTCCGCGTCGGGCAGAAGAGCTACACCAAGGAAGACGTCGAGGGGTCGGAGTAGGGCATGACGCTAGGCGCCTCGCGAAGCGCCGGCGCGGCCCTCGGGGCACCGCCGGCGGCCCCGCGGTGTGGGGAGGTCCACGCCGCGATGGGTAGGCTCGCGGCGATGCGATCGGTGAGCGCCTTGCTCGGTGGCCTCGTGGGGATCGTTGTGGTGGCAGGTCCGGTGCCGAAGGCCGGCGCTGCTACTCCGAAAGACCCCGCGGGCGCCGTGCGCTCCTTCGACATCCGGCTGTCGAACATCGAGCGGGCCACCGAGCGGCTCACGCGCGAGTTCGCCAAGCCGGTGGCGGTGGTCCGCCAGCACCCGATCGAGACCCGCATCATCGACGCGCGTGTGCTCTTCGATGTCGGCGAGTACGAGAGCACGAGCATCATGCTCCTCGACATCGTCGACGATCCGGCCTTCCAGATGCGCGGCGAATACGCGGGGACCCTGCTCATGCTCGCCGTGAGCCTGAAGGAGACCGGCAATACCCGCGCCGCCAAGCGCTACCTGGGCAAGGCTGCGGCCCTCTCGAACCCCAAGATCGCGGACCAGGCCCGCTTCTTCCTGATCGACCTCGCCCTCGCGTCCTCCGACGACGCCGAGCTCCGCAAGGCGGTCAGCGGCATCGGTGGCGCGAGCAGCGTCCGGACCAGCTACGCCCTCGGCAAGGCCCTCATTCGCCTCGGCGAGTATGCGCGAGCGATCCAGAGCCTCTCGGTGGCGACCAGCGACGCGGAGTACTCCAACCGCGCGCGCTACTACATCGCCGTGGCCATGACGGCTCAGCGCCAGCTCGGCCCAGCCAAGTCCGCCTTCGAGGAGCTGTCCCGGCTACCGCCGGTCGGCGACGACTCCCGCGTGCGCGACCTCGCGCTCCTCGCGATGGGCCGCCTGCGGATGGACGAGGGAGACCTCGTCGGTGCGGTCAACGAGTACCAGCGCGTCGATCGCCACTCGCCGGACTACGAGCTGGCCCTCTACGAGATGGCCTGGGCCTATATCAAGGGCGAGCAGTACGATCGGGCGCTGTCCACCATCGACGCCCTGCTGCTGACCGTGAAGGACTCCGATCTGGACGTGGAGGCCCACAGCCTCCGTGGCCAGCTCAACATCTATCTCGACGATCATGAGTCCGCGGTGGAGAGCTTCGAGAAGATCGTCAGCCGCTTCGCCCCCATCCGCAACGAGCTCGACGCGTTCGCGAAGGATCCAGACAACATCCAGCGCTACTTCAAGTGGCTGCTGAGTCGCTCCACCAAGGAGGGCAGCCTGGACGCCCCCCTCACCCCGCGGACGGCGGAGTGGGTGGAGAGCGCAGGCGAGCTCGAGCGCGTCGCGCGTGTCTTCGATGCCCTCTCGAATCAGCGCCAGACCCTTCGGGAGACCCGCGAGCTGGCCCAGGACCTCGAGCGCATCGTCTCTTCGAAGAACGCGGTGGAGCTCTTCCCGGAGCTGCGCGACGGCTGGGCCCGCTGCCTGGTGCTGGAGAACCAGCTCATCCTCCTGTCCAGCGAGATCCTGGACTTCCAATCCCGCGCGGTGCGGGGCCGCCTCGGCGCCGGGGAGAAGAGCGACCTCGACGCGATGGTGGGCCTCCGTCGGGCCATCGAGGCCCGCTTCCGCAAGCTCCCTATGACCGTGGGCCAGTACAACGCGCGCCAGGCGGCCGTGGACGAGCGCTTCCTGGACCTCAAGCGCCAGAACTTCTTGGTGGGCCAGCGCCTCAAGGAGGTCCGGCGCCAGATCCTCGCTGTGGAGCGCTACATCAACGAGCGTCAGTTCGGCGACGAGACCAAGAAGTGGACGGCGGGCGAGGAGCAGGAGCTGCGTGCCTCCGTAGAGGATGAGAAGGCCGCCTTGAAGGAGATGTACGACGAGCTCGGTGAGCTCGACCGTCGGGTCGAGGTGGAGAGCCGCCGGGTCGGGGCTGGAGATGCGGCCGATCAGGGCGAGGCGGACCTCAAGGCCGCGCTGATCTCCGCCCACAAGCGGGAGGGTCTGTACTACGCGGAGCGCGGAAGCGGCGGGGAGATCGCCCGCTCCTTCCAGGACTTCGGCGAGCAGCGCGATCGCATCTTCGCCGCCGTCACC
>CAZEHU010000002.1:0-23304 GCA_964511605.1 uncultured Myxococcales bacterium | reverse complement strand
CCCTGCGGTCAAGGGAGGGGCCCGGAACGATCCCCCTCAGGGTGCGCCCATGAACCCTGGATCGGGGTCGCAGGCGGCCCCGGCCTGTAGGAGAGCCTGGTCGCTCCCGGCCTCGAGACCGTTGAGGCTGGTGAAGTCGAGGCGGATCCGCCCATCCCCTCCGTGGCCGCCGTGGCGGATGTGTCCCGTCTCTCCTGCGCCGCCCGCAGCACCGACGCTCGCCGGGCCGAGCTCCAAGGCGTCGGCCACGAGCCAGATCGTGCCCCCCGCGCCGCCGCCGGCGCCATAGGTCCAGGTGCCGATCGCCCAGTGGGGTGTGGTCTCTCCTCGGGCGTCGAGGGCCGGAGGACCTTGCAGGGAGCCCGCTACGGTGATCGAGGGAGCGGCCAGGTAGAGGATGCCGCCGCCGGCCCCGCCGGGGCCGGGCAGCCCGGGGTTGCCTTGCCACACGCCGCCGCCGCCGCCGCCGAGGTGCAGGGTGAGCAGCGACGCGGAGCCGAAGGGGAGGCCGGGTTGCGGCGCGTTGGCGTTGCCGCCGTCCCAGGAGTCACCCGGCGTCGCTCCGCCGGCGTGCTCGCCCCCGCCCCCGGTCACGCAGGCTCCGCCGCCACCGAGGTTCTCCTGCCAGAAGGGGGTGGAGTGGTTGTAGGGGCCGCCGTAGGTGCCGCCCCCGCCGAGGCCCCCCCTGCCCTCGCCTTGATAGGCGTCACAGTTGTAGCAGAGGCCCGTGCTCCCGCCGGCATAACCGAGGGCGTGCACGTCGACGCGCCCGCCCGCCTGGACCTCCAGAGCACCGGCGGCGCGAAGGGCCACGACGCCCCCGCCGCTCCCGCTCCAGCCGCCGGCCCTGAGGGTACCGCCGGGGAGCACGGTGACCTCGGAGTAGTTGGGCACACGGATCGCCACGACCACCTGGGTGCCGAGGTCGATGTTGGTCGCCTGGCCGAAGAGGGTCTCGACGTTCTCGTCCACGTCGACCGAGGCTCCGGAGACGCTCGTCACCCGCCGGAGCTCGTAGGCGCCGACCGACGTGTGGGCCTGCTTCGAGCCCTGGAGGTTGAGGAGGAGGATCTCGTCGCCGGGGGCGAGGCCGACCGCCGGCCCGATGGTATTGAGGGTATTGCCGCCGAGGCCGAGGAGGCGGTGGACGATGCCGTCCGCGTGCTCACGCCCGGGGGTCGTATCGCTGGAGAGGTCGAAGGTGTCCTCGACCACGAGGGGGCCATCGTCGCCCGTGCCCCATGAGGACTCGTCGACGAGGCCATCGCAGTCGTCGTCGACGCCATTGGTGAGCTCGAGGGCGCCGTGGTGGATCGAGGGATCGCCTGGCGCGCAGTCCCCGGCGTCGAGGACGTAGCCTTCGGAGAGCTCACAGGCGATGAAGATCGAGTCGGGATCACCGGCACCATCGCCGTCCACGTCCTCGTACCAGGTCAGGGCGTCGGCCGCGTCGTCCTCGTCGACCTGCTGGTCGCAGTCGTTGTCCTGGTCGTCGCAGACCTCGGTGGCGTCGGGGTTCACCGCCTCGTCGAGGTCGTTGCAGTCGCCGCCCTCCTCGACGTGCTGGGGTGGGGCCTCGCAGGCCACCTGGCTGAGGAGGGCACCGCCGAAGCCGTCCCCGTCGTAGTCGAGCCACCAGGTGGTGGCGTCGAGGGCGTCGGGCTCGTCGACGAGGCCATCGCAGTCGTTGTCGAGGCCATCGCAGAGCTCGGGACCGGAGGCATCTTCGGGGCCCCCGGGCATCGTGGGGCAGAGGGTCGTGAGGCCGTCGCCGGAGCAGGTGCGGGCGGCATCGCCGCAGACGCCGGTGCCACACGGAGCTCCGACGTCGTAGCCCTCGTCGACCGTGCCATCGCAGTCATCGTCTTCGTTATTGCAGAGCTCGGGGTCGCCGGTGGGCGCCTCTCCGGAGCAGACGATGGTGAGGCCGCTGGGGTGGCAGGCGAGCACGCCATTGTCGCAGAGGTCGGCGTCGGCGCCGTCGCAGGCGTCGCCCAGGCCGGCGAAGGCCTCGTCCACCCCGCCCTCGCAGTTGTTGTCGACGCCATCGCAGAGCTCGGTGGCCGCCGGGGAGATCGCGGCGTCGAGGTCGTCGCAGTCCTCGGCCAGCTCGGCGGTGTAGTCGCTGGTCGGATCGGGGGCGCAGAGGCAGAGGGGGGGCTTGGAGGGGTTTCCGAAGCCGTCGCCGTCGAAGTCCCGGTAGTAGAGGCTGCAGCCCTCGGTATCCGGGGGATCGACGAGGCCATCGCAGTCCTCGTCGCCGCCACCGCAGAGCTCGGGGTGGTCGGGGGAGGCCGCGGGATTCAGGGGGGAGCAGTCGCTGCCGTCGGGGACACCGTCGTTGTCGTCGTCGCCATCACAGAGGTCGCCGAGGCCATCGCCATCGCTGTCCGCCTGGGCGGGGTCGGGGATGTGGGGGCAGGTATCGTCCTCGTCGAGCACCAGGTCGTTATCGTCGTCGGGATCGACGCAGTCGGCGAGGCCGTCACCGTCGATGTCCGGGTGGCCTTCGTCGACGAGCTGGTTGCAGTTGTCGTCGGTGCTGTTGCACGCCTCCGCCTGGCCGTGGTGGATGGCGGGGTCGGTGGGGGCGCAGTCTGTGGCGTCCGGATCGCCGTCGCCGTCGAGGTCGTCCTCGCAGGCATCACCGATGCTGTCGCTGTCCAGATCGGATTGGCCGGGGTTGAAGGTCACGGGGCAGTTGTCCTCCGTGTCGCCCGTACCGTCCTGGTCGTCGTCGGCGTCGACGCAGTCCGCGAGGCCGTCCTGGTCGAGGTCGCTGAAGCCCTCGTCCACGAGGCCGTCGCAGGTCTCGTCGTCCCCGTCGCAGAGCTCGGTGGCGGCGGGGTGGATCGCCGGGTCCGTGGGCTCGCAGTCGGCCTCGTTGTCGGCACCGTCGCCGTCGATGTCCTCGTCACAGGCGTCGCCGACCCCGTCTCCGTCCTGATCCTCCTGCTCGGGGTTGGCCACCGAGGGGCAGTTGTCCTTGGGGTTGGAGATGAAGTCGTCGTCGATGTCGGGATCTGCGCAGTCGGCGGTGCCGTCGCCGTCTTGATCGGGGAAGTCCTCGTCGATGAGGCCGTCGCAGTCCTGATCGTGCTGGTCGCAGACCTCTATGGCGCCGGGGCTGACGGTGGGATCGAGGGGGGCGCAGTCCGCGTCGTCGTGCACGCCGTCGCCGTCGTCGTCGGGGTCGAGGCAGTCGGCCTCGCCGTCGCCGTCCGTATCGACGAAGCCGTCGTCCGCGACGCCGTCGCAGTCCTGGTCGAGGCCGTCGCAGAGCTCGACGGCCGCGTGGTGGACGTCTGGATCGGTAGGCGCGCAGTCGAGGCTGTCGGGGTCGCCGTCGTCGTCGTCGTCCGCGTCGACGCAGTCCGCGGCCCCATCGCCGTCGCTATCCGGGAAGGCCTCGTCGACCGTACCGTCGCAGTCATCGTCGAGGCCGTTGCACTGCTCGATGGTGTCGGGGCCGATCTCGTCGCTTGCGTCGTTGCAGTCCCCGCCTTCGGTGGTGGTGAGGGTGCCTTCGGGCGCGCAGAGGCAGGCTTGGGTATCGGTGACCCCGAAGCCGTCGGCGTCGCCGTCGTGGAAGTAGAGGACGCAGCCGAGGGAGTCTGGTCCGTCGGCCTCACCGTCGCAGTCGTCGTCGAGGCCCTCGTTGCAGGCCTCCGGGGCGGGGACCTGGGCGGAGCAGGCCTCGAGTCCCTGGGGGCCGCAGCCGCGCGCGCCGGCGCAGGTCCCGGCCTCGTTGGACACCGCGCAGGCCGTGGAGGCGCCGAGCTGCTCGCCGAGGGGGGAGCAGTCACAGCCGCCGGCCTGGGGCACACACTGCTGGGTCTCCTCGCCCTCCACGTCGACCACCGCCTCGCAGGTCCAGCCCACCGGGCAGAGGCTCTCGTCGCAGGCGCCGCCACAGAAGCTGCCCTCGTCGCCGAAGGAGACGCAGCGGGCGCCGAGACCGGAGCCCACAGCGAGGCAGTCCGAGCTCGCGGAGCAGGGTAGGCAGAGGGTGGCGTGTTGGGGGATGCAGACGAAGGTGGGATCGCCGCCGGTGCCCACCGCGGAGCAACCCCAACCGTCGGGGCACTCGCTCTCGCAGGGGGTCGAGCAGACCTGGCCCAGGTGGCTCCAGACGCAGAAGCCGCTGAAGCAGTCGTCGTTGTTGGTGCAGGGAGCGCCGAACTCTCCCGCGGTGGGCTCGGTGGTGTCCGCCTCGGGGAGGACGTCCGGCGCGACGTCCTCGGCCACGATGGCGTCGACCGTGGGCTCGGGCTCATCGCCGATGTCCGGCTCGACGAAGGGCTCGGCGATGTCCTCGGGCGCCGGCTCCTCGTGCGTGTCGTCCCCGGCGGGCTCGGCGACCTCCTGCGCGTCGGCCTCGAGGGACGCGCCGCCGCTGTCCTCGTCGATGGCCGCGCTGTCGGCCGGGAGCTCACCGGCCGCGCCATCCAGGCTGGCCTCGCCGCAGCCGAGTCCGAGGGTGCTGGCCGCGAGGGCCACCGCTGCCGTCATTCGGAGTGCTTTCATGGCCCGATGGTATCGGAACCAGGACCTCGTCGCCTGAGCCGGAGCCAGGATCTATGCTCCTGTGGTGACCGGAGAGCGCGACACCATCGCCGCGATCGCCACCGCCGCCGGGGGTGGGGTGGGGATCCTGCGGCTCAGCGGGCCCGGGGCGATCGCCCTCGGCCGCCGCCACTTCCGAGCCCTCCGCGGCGAAGCGAAGCCGCGGCTGATGGTGCACGGCTGGTGGCGCGACGAAGCCGGAGAGCGTGTGGACGAGGGCCTGGGCGTGATCTTCCCAGGTCCGGCCTCCTACACCGGCGAGGACGTGGTCGAGGTCCACCTGCACGGAGGTGCTCTGGGGCTGCGGCGGGCCTTGGAGGTAGCGCTGGATGCGGGGGCGCGGCTCGCGGAGCCCGGTGAGTTCACGAGGCGAGCCTTCCTGAGCGGTCGGATGGACCTGACGCGGGCGGAGGCGGTGGCGGACCTGATCGCGGCGCGGACCGACCGTGCCCTGGCGCAGGCGCGGGGGCTGCTGGCGGGGCGTCTGTACGAGCGGGCGATGGACGCGCGGGAGCGGCTCCTCCGGCTGCGTGCGCGGGTGGAGGTGCAGATCGACTTCGTGGAGGAGGACCTCCCGGAGATCGACCTCCTGGGCCTGGCGGGGGAGGCGGAGGCCCTCGGGGAGGAGCTGGCTGCTCTGGCCGCTACCTGGGCCCAGGGGCGCCTCGTGCGTGAGGGTGCGCGCGTGGTGCTGATCGGGGGCCCCAACGCCGGGAAGTCGAGCCTCTTCAACGCGCTATGCGCGGCGGATCGGGCGATCGTCACGGAGATAGCGGGCACCACGCGCGACACACTGGAGGAGACCCTCGACCTCGAGGGGATCCCGGTGGTGCTGATCGACACCGCGGGACTCCGAGAGGATCCAGGTCGTGTCGAGCAGATCGGCATCGAGAGGGCGCGCCGGGAGGTGGGCCGGGCCGACCTCGTCGTGCACCTGGCTGGGGGAGAGGGAGGGGGCTCGGCCGCGCCGCACGGGGCGCTCCGGGTGACCTCACGTTGTGATCGGGCCGACGTGCACCCCGCGCCCGAGACCCTTGCGGTGAGCGCGGTGACGGGGGAGGGGCTGCGGGAGCTCCGCCTGGCGATCGCCACCGCCCTCGGAGCCAGCGGGGCCGATCCGAGCGCTCTGATGATCACCCACGAGCGCCATCACCGAGCGCTGCTGTCCTGTGCCGAGTCCCTGGAGGAGGTCGCAGAGGGGCTGCGAGGCGCTCGGGAGCTCGAGCTCGTGGCGGTGGACCTTCAGGAGGCGATGGACGCCCTGGCCTCACTCGTCGGCCTGATCACCCTGGAGGACGTGCTGGACCGCCTCTTCTCCGAGTTCTGCATCGGGAAGTAGGGCGGCGTCCCAGAAGAGCTCGTGCGCTCCGCCCCGCCACGACCAGTGGAGACCCCCGCGCTCCGGGTCGGCGCCGGGAGCGAGAGCGAGGAGGCAGGGGCCGTGGGACTCGGGGACGCTCCAGCCCCGGGCCAGGAGCTCGCCGCGGCGCCGGTCTCGGCGGGAGGTATCGGTGGTGGTGGCTCCGTCCCACGCGGCAGCGGTGGCCGCGGCGTGGGGATCGAGCGGCGGTCCCAGGAGGCGTACCAGGTCGACGATCTCCGGGGCGCCGAGCACCGCGTCCACGGCCGGCGCCCTCCAGGGCAAGGAGCGCACCACGATCGAGCTCAGGGACCGAGCGGCCGCCAGGGAGGGCTCGCCGGACCACGGCAGCCCGGTCTCGTCGACGATCAGCCAGGGAATCGCTGGGTGCTCGAGCCATTCCTCGACGTCCGGCAGCTCTCCGGAGACCAGGGAGGGGCGACCAAGGGCCAGGGCGGCGACGCCGTCCTCCAAGATCCGCTCGAGGGCGGGGCGCTGCAGCCGAAAGGCAGCATCACGACCGATGTCGACGTACGCCGCACCGGCGCCGAGCACAGCACGCTCGAAGGCTGGGCGCTCTGGCAGGCAGAGCGCGACCCGCTCCCCGGGTCCGACGAGGGCTCGGAGGGTGCGCTCGAGGCCGTCGCCCGGGACGAGGGCCAGACGCTCCGGGGGGAGGCCGAGGGCCTCGGCCACCGCTCTCTCGGCCTGGTGGGGCGTCGCGGGGCCGACGGGCGCAGGCGGGGGGAGATCGGGGCGTCCGCTCCACGAGGCGGGGCGGAGGTAGGCGTGCTGCGGGGTCCTCGGCGCCGTGGTGTTCCTCGATTGCTGGGTGGGCGAGGGCTGAGTATCGTCCCCGAACCCTCCCCCGACCAGAGGTGCCTGATCCCCACGACCTTCCCGGACCTGCTCGCCGAGGTGAAGCGCGGCATCCGCGAGCAGACCGTCGCCGAGCTGGCGGCTCGCCTGGAGGGGGGCGAGGAGCCGGTGCTTCTCGACCTGCGCGAGCCGGACGAGCACGCCGGGGGCCTCCTGCCCGGGGGGATCCCCCTGCCACGTGGGTTCCTCGAGCTGCGCATCGAGGCCCTGGTGCCCGATCGCTCCACTGCGGTCGTGCTGTACTGCGCGGGCGGCGTGCGGAGCGCGCTGGGGGCCCAGGCCCTCGAGCTGCTCGGCTACTCGGATGTGGTCAGCCTCGCGGGCGGGGTCGGGGCCTGGCGGCAGGCCGGGCTTGCCCTCGAGCAGGCGCCGGGGCTGAGCGTGGCCCAGCGGGCCCGGTATGCGCGTCAGATCGTGCTCCCCCAGGTGGGTGAGGCCGGGCAGCGAGCGCTCCTCGACGCCCGGGTGCTGCTGGTGGGGGCCGGGGGCCTGGGCTCACCGACGGCGCTCTACCTGGCCGCCGCCGGGGTCGGCACCCTCGGCCTCGTCGACGATGACCTCGTGGACACCTCGAACCTGCAGCGTCAGGTGCTGCACACCGAGGCCTCGGAGGGCCGCCTCAAGGTGGAGAGCGGCCGGGAGACCCTGGCGGCGCTCAACGGCGACGTGGAGGTGGTGACCTTCGAGGAGCGCCTCGTCGCGGCCAACGCCCTGTCGATGTTCGAGGGCTGGGACGTGGTGGTGGACGGCACCGACAACTTCCCGACCCGCTACTTGATCAACGACGCCTGCGTGCTGCTGGACATCCCCAACGTACACGGCTCGGTCTACCACTTCGACGGGCAGGTCACCCTCTTCCACGGCCCGAACGGCGGCCCCTGCTACCGCTGCCTCTATCCCTCGCCCCCCCCCGCCGAGCTGGCACCCAACTGTGCGGAGGCCGGCGTGCTCGGCGCCATCTGCGGCATCGTCGGCACCTGGCAGGCGGCCGAGACCATGAAGCTGCTCCTGGGCCAGGGAGAGCTCCTCGAGGGACGCATCCTCTCTATCGACGCCCTCTCGGGGCGCGTCCGGGAGCTGCGCACGCGGCGGGACCCGGCTTGCCCGGTCTGCGGGGACGAGCCGACTGTCACCGAGCTGATCGACTACGAGGCGTTCTGCGCGAGCGGGGGGTAGGCCTCGGTGTTGGCGGGCCCTCGGGCCCGGGCTCGGGAGGGGGGCGCGGGTCACGAGACCAGGTCCTGAAGAGGGGAACCCTTACGTGACGGGGCCGCCCGCGCATGTTTTGATCTGGCACCGCCCGATCCCTACACTCCGCCGCGATGTCCCCCCCACTCCCCCGGAGAGCGCTGCTGGTGCGACTGATCCGCGTATCCGCGATCGCTGCGATGCTGGTCCTCGTGGCTCCCGCAGCTCACTCCCTCGTGTGCGAGGGCGTGGCTGAGAACGGCGAGTGCATCGACTCGCAGACCCTGATCTGGTGCGACGACGGCCAACTCATGGAGGCCGCGTGCCCCGAGAGCGAGATCTGCTCCGATGATCATCCCTCCTACGAGGGCGCCAACTGCATCCGCTATGACCAGACCGAGTGCGCCGACGTGGTGGGCCACGACGGCGACGGCAATGAGATCGCCTTGACCGTGCACGGCGCCTGCACGACCGCCGGGAACGTCATCGCGTGCGACGGCCGCGGCGAGGTCCAGGTGACCAAGTGCGTGGACGAAGGCTCCACCTGTGATTGCCTCTTGCAAGCCACCGACGGGGACGGCGAGCCGATCTTCGACGAGGACAGCGGCGACCCCGTGCTCGAGTGCGACTGCGTCTCCGAAGTGGCCGAGGGCTCCGCCCTTGCCTCGGCGCCCGGCCGCGAGGGCCAGACCGACGTAGAGGCGCCCGAGGGCACCACCGAGCCGGAGGCCGGCGCCGGCGCGGGCGCTGGCGGAGGCGCTGAAGGCGGCGACCCCGAGGCCACCGACGGCGACGAGGCCCCACGAGGACCGACGCCGGAGGTCTCGGCGGGCGGCGCCCTCGAGGAGGAGAGCGCGGACAGCGGTGGCGGCGGCTGCCACGGCGGCCACCTCGGCGGCCACTTCGGCGACCACCCCGGCGGCCACGGCTCCGGCGAGGGGACCGCAGCGGCCTTGCTGCTCGGCCTCTTCGCGGTGCTGGCATGGCGCCGGCGCAGGGGCGCAGCGGAGCAAGCCGGTCGGTGATAGGCTGCGCCTGTGAGGCGTGGCTGGGAGCATCGATTCGTCGACCGCGTGCTGGCGTGGCGTCGGCTCGTGGTGGCTGTCGTGGCCGCGCTATGCGTGGGCTTCGGGGTGCTCGTCGCCGGGCTGAGCTTCGACGCGGACATCGAGATCTGGTTCCTCGACGAAGATCCGAGCCTCGTGACCTACAAGGCCTTCCTCGAGCGCTTCGAGGCCGACGAGGTCATGGTCCTCGGCATCTTCGCGGAGGACGTCTTCACGCCCCGGATCCTGGGCGCCCTCCACGAGATCACCGAGGAGGGCGAGGCCCTCGAGCGCACGCACCGCGTCCGCTCCTTGACCAATGTGAAGGTCTTGGCGCGGCAGGGGCCGGGGCATGTGGCGGTCGAGGCGCTGATGGCGTCTCCCCCGGAGAGCGCTGAGGAGGCCGCGGCGATCCGCGCGAAGGCCATGGCCTCCGAGCTCCTGAGGGACAACCTGGTCCCCGCCGATGGGGGCGGCACCGCGGTCGTCTTCGAGCTGGCAGCCGGCCACCAGGACTTCGACGAGAAGATCGCGTGGGTGGCCGAGGTCAGGGAGCTGGTCGAGCGGCACCTTCCGGCCGAGACGCCCGGCGTGACCTGGCACCTCGGCGGCTCTCCCCCCCTGGACGAGGCCTTCATGAGGTACTCCCAGCGGGACTTCGCGATCTTCGGTCCGGTGAGCACGCTCATGGTGGCCCTGGTGATGTTCCTGCTCTTCCGGCGCTGGTCGGCGACGGTGATCCCGCTGGTGGTGGTGGGCGTGGCGGCCCTCTGCACCTTCGGCACGATGGCGGCGATCGGCTGGAAGATGAACCTGATGTCCAGCGGCCTGCTGGCGCTCATCCTCGCGGTGGGGGTGGCGGATAGCGTGCACGTCATCAGCGACTGGTATCGCGAGGTGGCGGCGGGTCGGAGCACGGAGGATGCGGTCCGCGAGGCGATCGCCGAGCTGCTCCTGCCCTGCCTCTTCACGAGCATGACGACGGCGGCGGGCTTCCTCTCGCTGTCGGTGACGAACCTGCAGCCCACGCGGGAGTTCGGGGTGCTCGGCGCCATCGGGGTCACGTACGCCTTCGTCGTCAGCATGACGCTGGTGCCGATCCTCCTCCTCCACCTGCCAGCCCCCAGAGCCGAGGCGACCCGCGACACCCTCGTCGGGCGCTGGCTGGCCCGGTTGGCACGACCGAGGCGGCCGGCGCTGACCCTGGCGATCTCCACCCTGCTGGTGGGCCTCGGCGCGTGGTCCCTGGTGCTCCTCAGCACCGAGGCCAACCCCATGAACTACTTCCTGCCCGGCGATCCGGTGCGGGTGGCCAACGAGAGCATCGACGAGGGGCTCGGCGGCTCCTCCTCCTTCGAGTACCTCATCACCACGGAGCCCGGGGGCCTGAAGAAGCCCGAGGTGCTCGAGCCTATGCACGCCTTCGCCGAGCGCCTCGAGACGGTGCCCGGCGTCACCCGGGTCCTGAGCGTGGTCGACAGCCTGAGGGAGGCCAGGCGCCTTCTGACCGATGGGGAGTCCGATGCGGTCCCCGGCAAGGCGGACCACCCCCACCTCGCCGCCCAGCTCTACCTCTTCCTCGAGGGCGACGACGACTTCACCACCTACATCCAGCGGGACTACGCCGCGGCCCGCATGACCGCCCGCATCCAGCTCTCCAACTCCGGCCACATCACCGAGATGGGGGACACCCTCGACACCTGGCGCGACGAGCTCTTCGCCGGCTCCGGCGCCACCATCGAGCCCACCGGCTTCATCAAGCTGATGGGGGACATGGAGCACTACCTCTTCGAGAGCCAGATCGACTCGATGAGCCTGGCGGCGGTCGTCATCACCCTCATGATGTTCCTGCTGCTCCGCTCCTTGCGCCTGGGGCTCTTCTCTATGATCCCCAACTTCACCCCTATCCTCCTGGGCCTCTCTTTCATGGCCCTCAGCGGCATCGCCCTCGACCCCGGCACCATCATGATCGGCTCGATGGCCATGGGCCTCGTCGTCGACGACACGGTCCACTTCCTCGCGCGGCTCCGCCGCAACCTGGATCGCAACAAGGTCACCCCGGAGCCCCCCGGACTCGAGGCGGCCGGTGAGGCCGCCGGCAAGGGCACGCCCGAGGCGGCCGGTGAGGCCGCCGGCGACGGTGACCCCCTCGCGGACGCCATCGCCCGCACCATGGCCCAGACCGGCCGCCCCATCATCTCCACCAGCTTCGTCCTCGCCGCAGGCTTCGGCGTCAACGTCCTCGGCTCCTTCACCCCCAACGTCGCTTTCGGCCTCGTCAGCGCCATCGTCATCCTCATGGCCATGGTCGCCGACCTCGTCATGCTGCCCGCGGCGCTGCTGGTGATCCGGCCGAAGGTCTGAGGTGCGCGTCCAGCTCCTCAGCGATCTACACTTCGAGTTCATGGCCGACCACGGGCGCAGCTTCCTTGCGTCTCTCGATCCAGAGGGGGTCGACGTCCTCGTCCTTGCCGGGGACATCGCGACCAGGTCCATCCTCAGGCAGGCCCTCCTCGGCTTCGCCGATCACTACCCCGAGGTGATCTACGTCCCCGGCAACCACGAGTACTACGGCAGCTCGCGGGAGCGGGTGGACGAGCTCCTCGAGCGCGCCTGTGCCTCGCTGTCCAACGTCCACTGGCTCCGCGACAGCTCGGTCACGCTGGGCGGCCAGCGCTTCCTGGGCGGCACGCTCTGGTTCCCTCTTCAGAAGGACAACCGCCTCTATGAGCGCCAGATCGGTGACTTCCGCCACATCGAGGGATTCCGCGACTGGGTCTACGAGGCCCACGACACCACCCGTCGCTACCTCGCCGCTGACCTGCGCCCCGATGACGTCGTAGTCACCCACCACCTCCCGCACCCCGCGGCCGTCGCTCCGCGGTGGCGGGGCAACTCCCTGAACCGCTTCTTCCTCAGCGACTGCTCGGACCTCATCGCCCAGGCCCAGCCAAAGCTATGGCTCTTCGGCCACACCCACGACTCCGTCGACGAGCTCGTCGGCCCACCCGAGGCGCCAACACGCCTCCTGTGCAACCCCTTCGGCTACGCGGCCATTCACCAGCTCAACCGGGACTTCGACCCTCGTCTGATCTTGAAGTGCGAGCACGCATCGGGCGACCTGGGACCATGACTCCCCTCGACCTCCGAAGCCTGCCTCCTGGGCCGTGAGGAGTTGGGCGAGTTGGGCGAGTCTACTCCCCGTACAACGCGGCGAGCTCGTCCAAGCCGGCGCTGAGGTCTTCGTGGCCGGGGGGCGGGGGGGTGGCGGCCTGCTCCCATTGGAAGTCGCGGTGGCGGAGGCTGGGGCCGTAGCGGCGGTGGCGGAGGTACTCGAGGACGATGTCGCGGAGGGTGTCGACGGACTTGGGGCCGATGCCCTTGATCTCGAGGAGGCCGGGGGCCGTGGCGGGGAGGTCGATGATGGGGCGGCGAGCTTCGCGGATCCCGGGTATGGGGCCGTGCTTGCGATACGACTCCTTCGAGACGGAAGGGGGGAGGGGCGCCTCGTACTCCTGGCGGAGGGGCCGGGCGGCCATGGCCCCGATGAGACGACCGCGGAGGCCCCGGTGGCGGCTCAGGACCCGCACGTAGGGGGTCTCGGCGACGCCCCGTTCGAACAGGAGGCCGAGGGCCATGTGGACCTCCGTCCAGCTCGGCGGACGGAGGTCGGCGAGGGCGAGCCAGCGCTCCTCGTCCTCAAAGAACTTCCAGGCCACGAGGAGCTCCGCGCTGGCGGTCTGGGCTTTGCGGTTGCCGGGATGGCTGGGGTCGCGTGTGATAGCGCCTGCGGCGCGGAGCGACGCGCGGAGTGGGGTCTTGTTGTCGAGTCCAAGGGGCTCGAGGTGGGCCTCGTCGAGGCCGAGGACGGAGCAGGGCAGGCGCTGGATCAGGTGGAGGTCGAGCCCAGGGACCGAGCCATCTTCGGGGAGGCCGAGGGCCCGGAGAATCTGGGCGGGTGCGGGGAGCTGGGGGTCGGGTTCCTTGGAGGGTCGGCGGAGCCGGCCGGCGCGGTTCTGGAGCGCGTCGGCGCGGTCCTGGAGCGTCATGGCGTGGAGGCGCGCCACGCGCCGCTCGAGGTCTTGGAGGTCGGCGGGGCCCCTGGCCCTGGCGACCGTGATGCGCCAGGAGCCCGAGCGGATGTAGCGCCGGAGCCCGTTGCGACGGTCGCGCCCTGGACAAGCATCGATCATGCCCGCGAGCTCGCGGGTATAGCGCTCTGGATAGGGCGCTACGGCGGCCAGCCTCCCGCTGCTGGTGAGCTCCTCGTCCCAGGGCGGCGGGCCGAGGACCTCGTCGTCGAGGCGGTCGGCGATCGTGAGGAGGCGATTCCATACCGAGGGCAAGGGCCGCCGGGCGAGCTGGGCCCCGGAGGTCGCCGGCGCGAGGAGCAGGCGCACGTGGCGCCCCTGGAGCTCGAAGGGCTGCTCCTGGATGCGCGCGGGGTCGACCCCGACGGCACGGCACAGGGCGGCGAGCAGGGGGGCCGGGAGCTCCCGGAGGCGAGCACCACGTGCCCACTCCCCATGGGCACGAACCAACCCAGGAGAGTGAGCGGCTCCTCCGAGCGCGTGAGGAGCCTCGGCTCGCCGTCACCGCCCAGCACCACGGCCGCCTGGACCGGATGCCACGGAGCCGCGTCACCGGTCCCGATGGACCGCACGTGCAGGCCCTGTTGGCCGGGCCGGGCGCTGGAGAGGAGCCAGAGACCGGGGAGCTCTCCCCGCAGGTTCTGCACGACCTCCAAGAGGACCATGGGGCGCTGGAGGAGCAGGTCGGTCAGCGCCCCGTAGTCCTCATCGGCGTCCCACCCGACGAGTTGCGCCAAGGCCCCGAGTGCGCGGCGCTCGGGCAGGGGGCCCGCGATGACGAGCTCCTCATCGAGCTCGAAGAGGACCGCCAGCATGCGGACCTCGGACGCCGACGGTTCGCGTCCCAGACAGCGCATGAGGGTCACGAGCCGTCCGAGCCCCTCCAGGGTAGGCGCCTCGCGGAGGCGGATGGCGGCATTGCGCAGCCTCCGCATCCGCTTGTCCTTCTTGCTCCCGGCTCGGCCTCTGCCCTTGCGTCTTCCCTTCGCCACGGGCGGAACGTGGCACGGTCCGATCGTGCAAGCAACGCGGGACGGAGCCCGTGGCTGCTCTACCCCGAGCCGTACAACGCGGCGAGCTCGTCCAAGCCCGCGGCCAGGTCGGTGTGGCCCGGTTGCGCCTTGGGGATGGCGTTGGCCCAGGCCGTGATGCGGGAGGTGGGGGTGGGGCCGTAGCGGTGGTGCTGGAGGTAGGTGACGGTGGTGTTGCGGAGGGCGGTGAGGGAGCCGAGGGCGACGCCGGGGAGGTCGAGGAGGGCTGGGGTCGAGCCGGGGAGGTCGAGGAGGGTGGAGGCGCCGGGGTCGTCGAGGCCCCGGGTGAGGCGGCGATGGAGGGCGCGTTGGGGGGCCAGGGCCGTCGTGTAGGGCGTCTGGCCTGCGCGAGGGTCGAAGAGCAGGGCGAGGGCCATGCTGATCTCGGTCCAGCCCGGAGTGGAGATGGCGGCGAGGGCGAGCCAGCGCTCCTCGTCCTCGAAGATGACCCAGGCGGCCAGGACCTCGGCGCAGGTGGTGGCGAGGGGCTCGGGCGGAGAGGTCGCGAGGGTGGAGCGGGCGGCGTGGAGGACCTTGCGGATCGGTGTTGTGGGCTCGAGCTCGAGGGCCTGGACGTGGGCCGGGTCGAGCTGGAGGAGGGAGCAGGGGAGGTGCTCGAGCTGGGTGAGGTCGTGGGTGGGATCGGGGGAGGGGATCGTGCCGTCGGCCTGGAGGCCGAGGGCCTCGAGGACCTTGGGCAGGCTCGGGGTCGTGAGCTCGGGCTTGCTGGCGTTCACGAGGAGCCACCAGTCGTAGATCTGGTCCTGCTCCTCCTCGACGATGCCGTGGAGGCGGTCCATGCGCCGCTCGAGGTCGACGAGCTCGCTCGAGGAGCGGCTCCTGGCCACGGTCATGCGCCAGGAGGCGGAGCGGATGAAGTGCCGGCCCCAGCCGCCTTTCTCCCTCCCTGGGTAGTAGTCGAGGAGGGAGGCCAGCTTGGCGGCGTAGCGTTCCACGCTCTCGCTGGCCGCCCAGGCACCGAAGTGGCACCGAAGCTCCACGTCCCAGGGCGGGGGACCGAGCTCCTCGCCCTCGAGGAGGTCGCCGAGAGCGAGGCGGCGGGCCCAAGGTGACACGCTGGCCTCGCGGGTGATGTTGGCGATCTCGATCTCGGGAGCGAGCAGGAAGCGCTTCAGGCTGGGGTCGAGCTCGAAGGGCTCGTGGAGGAAGCGCTCGGGCTCTAGCTCGACGACGCGTGCGACCGCGTCGAGCTCCCGGTCAGCGACCTCCTTGAGCGCCAGGAGCACCCATCGATCGCGCTGGGGCACGAGCCACCCGACGAGGATACGGAGGGTCCCGCAGTCGGTGATGATCTGGGGCTCCCCCCCGGCGCCGAGGAGCACGGCGGCGTGCAGCGGGAACCAGGGACTCTCCGAGCCGCCGGCGAGACGGCGGGCTGCCAGCCCAGAGCTCGCCGAGATCTGCGAGATGATGCTACAGGCGTCTTCCGGCTCGTGGAGCTCGTCGAGCGCGGCCTCGAGGCTTGGATGCGCGGAGTAGAGGTCGCCGAGGAGGCCCTCCTCCCACGTGGGATCTCCCGTGTGGATCCGGGCTATCGCCGCGAGCGCGCGCTGCTCGGCCGGGGGGCCCCCGTCCAGGAGGTCCCCTTCGATCCCGAAGACCCTCTCGATCAGTACGCTCTCGATCCCCTCGGGGAGACGGCCGAGGGCTCGGAGGAGGGCGACGTAGGCCGCGAACCAGGGCTGGCGGGCAAGGGGGCCGCCCCGCAGGCTCGCCGCCCTCTCGGAGCGGGCGGCTGCCTTGCGTTGCTTCTGCCTGCGCTTGGCCTTCTTGCTCTTGCCCTTGCCCACGCCTCGCTCCCTTCCTACTCGTCGATGATCCGCAGCTCGAACCGGGAGGCCTGCCTCGCGAAGCGGTCGGGGTCCACGCTGGCGGAGACCCAGCGTTGCACGATGGGATCGGGCACACAATCGAGGAAGGCGCCCGGCTCGATGCGACGGATCAGACGGCCGATGCCCTTCCGTCCGGCGGCCTGGAGCCAGCTACGGGTCCAGGTCCGCAGGTCGTCCTCGGAGCCGAGGACCCGGCCCTCGACGGGGCGCGCGAGGGGCAGGTGGAAGGGGCGTGCGCCGGCCTTGCTCGGGGCGTGGCCGAGGGCCTTGAAGCGGGCGAGCAGGAGCTGGCTCCAGACGCTGCCGAAGAAGTGGGCGAGGGTGGCGGCGCCATCGGGGGCGGGGAGGACCGGGAGGACGCCCTCCGGGTGGCCGCAGAATGCGGCGAGGTCGCGGGCGAGGCCGTAGGAGTAGCGGGGGGCCTCGCGGGCCACGAAGCGAGCGTCCTCCTTACCCTCTTCGCTGCGCACGAAGAGCCGGTCCTCACGGACGCGGGTGCCCTCACGGCGGCGGCCGCCGAGGGAGAAGGGCAGGGCGCCGCCGGCGTCGAGCTTCTCGCGGTCCGCCTTTGTCACGCGGGCGCGGCCGAGGGTCCGGCCTGTGGTCTCGTCGACCACCTCGAGCTCGGGGGCGTCCTGCAAGAGGCTGTGCATGCGGCCGTAGCGGTAGGCGCGCTCGGCCTTGGGCTCGGGGGTGAAGCGGGCGCTGCTCAGGCGGCGGAGCCAGCCGGCGGCCTCGAGGCCGCCCAGGATCTGGAGACAATCCTCCTCGGACCAGAGCTCGCGTGCGTCCTGCGCGAGGCGCTCGTGCAGGCTGCCCGGGCCGAGCTGGCGCCGCGGGGTCTGGAAGACGAGGGAGAGGGCCTGCTGGGCGATGGCCGTCGGCCGAGATGGGATGGGGTCGTCGAAGAGGCGACCGTTGGCGGCGCAGTCGAGGAGGTGCTCGAGGCGGGTGCGCTCGAAGTCCCCGTCGTACAGGGCGAGCGCTCGCGTGGTGGCATCGCGGCGGCGGCCACGACCGACGCGCTGGAGGAGAGAGGCCACGTTGGGCGGCGGTGCCACGAGGACCACCTCGTCCACGTCCCCGATGTCGATGCCGAGCTCGAGGGTCATCGTCGCGACGCAGATGGCGTCGGGAGCGCGGTGGACCGCCTGCTCCACGCGCTGGCGCTCCCCCTTGGCGAGGCTGCCGTGGTGGACGTGGACACGGCCGGAGAGGGAGGGCTCCATGGCGAGGAGGGCACCGAGGGCCTCGACCTGAGAGCGGCTGTTGGCGAAGACGAGGAGCTTGGCGTGCTCGGGGGACGCGGCGCGGGTGGCGATGGTGCGGCAGACGTCACCCAGGGTGGGGGCGCTGGCGAGGGCCGCCTCGATGGGGCGGCTGCCGGCGTCTACCCCGATGTTCATGGCCTCGGCGGGGAGGTAGCGGCGGAGGAGGCGCTCGGGCTGCTGGAGGGTCGCGGAGAGCGCGACGACCTGGAGGGGGTCGGAGGCGACGCGGCGGCAGCGCTCGACGAGGGCAGCGAGCTGATCGCCGCGCGGGCCGCGGTCCACGAGGTGGACCTCGTCGAGCACGAGGGCCCGGGCCCCGATCAGCAGGCGCGCGCGGCGGCAGAGGATCGAGTCCAGGGACTCCGGGGTGGTGATCAGGACGTGGGGTGGGCGCTCCTCGTCGAGGGTGGGGTCGTCGCTCGTCTTGAGGTCGAGGCGCAGGCCGACGGTGCTCAGCGGGCGCTCGAGGCGGCGCCGGAGGTCCGTGCAGAGAGCGCGGGTGGGGCTGACGACGACGATCCCCAAGCCCTCTGGGCGCTGTCGGAGGAGGCGCTCCGCGAGGGGGGCGACGACCGCCTCGGTCTTCCCGGAGGCTGTCGGGGCGCTGAGGAGGGCGCTCCTCCCGGCGTGGAGCGGGGAGACCGCTCGGCGCTGGACCTCCGTGAGGCGCCCGAAGCGGGCGAAGAAAGCGTGCCAGGTCCTCGGCAGCAGGTCGCGGACGTCTGCCTCGGACACGGGCTCCATCAGAAGAGGAGCTCCTGCTGGAGGCGGCGAACGACGCCTGGAACGCGCTTGGGCTCGAGGCGAGCGATGTCGAGGAAGTCGACGACGAGCTTCATCGCGGCGCGGGGGTTGGCGAGCTGCCCATTGGCGAGGAGGCCGTGGACCACCTTGGTGAGGGCGCCGACGACGGCGCCGGGCATCGGGTGTTCGGGGTAGGCGCTGGCGTAGAAGTCGGCGACGCGGCGGACCAGCTCGGCGAACTCCCCCTTGCCCAGGGTGCTGAGCTCCCAGACGTTGTCCTCGCCGACCGCTTCGTAGAGGACCTCGAGGCCGCTCGGGTTCGGCGTCATAGCGAGCACGAGCGAGAGGCCGCTCTGGTGGTGGTAGAAGGGGGGCAGGCGGCGCTGGATGCCCTGGCCTCCGACCCCTGTGTCGGCGTCGAGGTCGCGGCTGCCCCGGGCTCCGGCCACCCAGGTCCGGAAGAGGTGGCGGGCGAAGTCCCGGTCGCCGCGGCCGAGGAGTGAGTAGAACTCGGCCTCGTCGAGGAGGACGACCAGGCCCTTGTAGCCCAGCTCGCGGGCGAGGACCGAGAGGCCGGTGAGCAGGTAGCCGTAGATGCGCGCCCAGGGGCGGTAGTCCTGAAGGCTGTAGAGCTTCGCCCCCGTGCCGCCGAGGCGGCGGAGCTCCTGGTCCACTTCGCTGTTCGACAAGGTGGGGTGGCCGCTGATCCAGGCCTCGACCAGGTCCTGGCCGGCCTCGGCCTCGTGATGGCCGTGGTCGAGCTCGGCCAGGTGCGACCATCGCTCCAGGGCGGGCGTGAGGTAGAGGTGCAGCCCCTGGCGCTTCAGGGCGGCGGCACCCCAGGAGCCGGCAGGAACCTGCCCGACGGCGAAGCGGCGGCGCGCGGCGGCGCTGGCCACCGCCTCGTCGAGGAGAGGGGCCAGTCCGGGGGCCTCGTCGTGGGTGCGCCCGGGGTAGCGCAGGTTTCGGATGATGGCGCGATAGACCCGCCTCGGGTGGGAGGGCGTGGTCTCCTTGGCGTCGAGCATGACGAGAGAGCTGAGGAAGCCGTTGGCCAGGGCGCGCTGCTGGATCAGCTCCAGCAGGTGGGTCTTGCCGGTGCCGTAGTCGCCGAGGAAGGCCCGGGTGCCGCCGATGCCGCGCTCCGCGGCCTCGAGCAGCTCGTCGGCGACAGAGAGCTCGACCTCGCGGCCGACGGTGTAAGCGCTGAGGTCGGCTTCGGGGACGACGCCGAGGCGCATGGCCTCGACGACCATCGCGGCGGGGACGCGCTCCCGGGTACCCGTGAGAGGGCTCAGGTCGGGCGCTGGCTGGGGCTCGGACTCGATAGGAGCGGAGGCTCGTGGTGCCGCCGCGGGGGGCTCGCCCTTCTTCGGTTGCGCCCCCCCCGCTGGCAGGCGCCCCAACGCGTCCAGGTCGCGGCTCAGGACCTCGAGCGGGAGCGCTCGCTCGTCGAAGTCGACCAGGGCGGAGCGCCCGCCGCGGTGCCATGCGATGACCGTGCCTTCGCCGTACTCCCGATGCCGTACCCGGATGCTCATGGTCGCGCGGGGTCCTCCCTTCCGGGGGCTCTCAGAGGTCGCTGAAGCCGTCGTCGGTAGGGACGTCGAGGGCGCTGAATGTCCCATCCACCAGCTTCTTGGCCTGGATGTCGTCCAGCTTGACGGAGCCATCGGCGAACTGGTGGTGGAGGAACTCGACCCAGGTCTTCGCGAAGAGGCGCCGGTGGTTGACGTCGAAGAAGCTCTCGGCGCAGGCCCGGGCGAGCGTGCGGGCGTTGTCGCGCTGGAGCTGGTGGTCCAGCTCCACCTCGCGGGCCTCCTCGAAGACCGTGACCACCTTCTCGCCGAGGGCGCTGAGCAGGTCCACGGGCTCGAGGTCGAGGCGCTCGAGGTCGATGAGCACCGCCTGGGGGCTACGCACGCTCAAAGGGAGGGGAGCACGGAGGCGCTGGTGGAGGGCCGGGTAGTCCGGGACGACGTTGCGCATGAACTCCGGCGGCACCGCGTAGACGAAGAGCGTTCGCGGGAGCTGGTGGCGCCCACAGAGATCGATGACCTGCCGGAGGTTGTCGCCGATCTCGTGGGTGCGCTTCTGGCTCACCGAGAGGTTCCGGTCCACCTCGTCGAAGAGGAGCGCGGTCCCCCCGAGACCGAGCCCCACCACCATCTGCACCAGGCAGCGGAGCATGGTGAAGCCGTTGGTGCGGCTCATGGTCTCGTAGACCCCGGAGTCGCGGAGCTCCTTGATCGGCACGGGCTCCCCTGCGAGCCAGGCGCCGAGCCGGGCCTCGGCGGACCGATCGGCGGAGAGCCAGGCCAGGCCTAGCTCGACGATGGCTTGGCGGAAGCTGTGGCTCTCGCACGGCGTCCGGCGGACGGTGCTGTCGAGCCAGTCGCGGACCTCGACGCGGGCGGCGCCCTCGGAGTCGTCCGAGCCGCGCTCGGCGAGGGTGGCGCGGGCGCGCTCCATCTTGTCGTCGACGGCAGCCCGGACGAGGTCACCGATCCCGTAGTCGGGGGTCGCGCCCAGCGCCGCGGGGCGCGAGGCGATGCGCCGAGCTACGGCCCGGTAGACCTTGAGGCTGTCGTCGTAGGGACACTCCCCAGGGGACAGCTCCACCACCGCCGTCGCGAAGCCGTGGCGCCAGGCGATCTCCCGCACGCAGTACAGGAAGTGGGTCTTGCCCCCGCCGTAGTAGCCCTGCACGAGCTTGAAGCTGGCGCCGCTCTTCAGCAGGTTCTTGAAGTACTCGTGCTCCAGCACGCGGAGCGCGCTCTCGTTGCCCACGTTGATGCGCTCGACGCCGTGCTCGGGGGGCTGGCCGCCCTCGCCGAGGCGCTGGAGGATGTGGTGGGCCTCGAGGCGGCTCATGGGGGGCCTCCGTGGGCTGGCACGAAGCGGAGCGAGAGGTAGTACTGGCCGTCGGCCGGCGAGCTGGGCACGTAGAGGACGGTCTTCTTGTCGCGGGTGCTGCCGCCGGTGGCGGCGCCGAGCTCGAGGCGGTGGCCGCGGCGCTCGAGGCCTCCGGTGCGCTGGAGCTGCCGGAGGAGGTAAGCGAGGCGGTAGCGGGGCACAGGCTCCACCTTCTCGATGCCCTTCTTGGTCCAGACACCCGGGCCCGCGAGGTGGAGGGCGAGCGGGGCGAGTAGCTCCACGATAGGGACGCGCTCTCCGGGCCCGAGCCGGCGGGCCGCGCGAGCGGTGTCGTAGGCTGCGCGAAGGGCGGCGAAGAAGGTGTCGGGGTCGGGCGCGCCCTCGCCGATGGCCGCCAGGGTCTCCTCGCGGGCCTCGAGGATCGGCTCGACGGCGAGGTCGCAGGTCGTGACCACCTCGCGCCCGTACATCAGCCGCGCCTCGCCCTCGTCGAGGTCGAGCTCGCAGACGAGGGGGGCAAGGAGCACGGTCGGCGGCCGGTCGCCGACCCTGTCGAAGCCGATCTCCTCTCGCTCCGCCGCCCTCGCGAGCTCCGCGACGAGGCGCCCCCGGAGCTGGGTGCGCAGGGCGGTGATGGCCTCGCCGAGCTCGGCGTCGAGCTCGCGCCGCGACTCCTCGAGCCCGAGGCCGCCGAGCTCGGCTCCCGCGACGGCCTTGCGTGCCCCCATGAGGTCGCCGAGGGCCGGTCCTTGTCCGCGGGTCTTGCCCAGCGCCTTGAGCCCGCGCTCCAGGCGGGTCAGCGGGGAGAGGGCCTTGCTCAGCTCCTTCTGGAGCTTCGTGGCGCGCTCGATGAGGTCCATGGGGTCTCCAGCAGCGTGGAGATGTGGGAGTTTCACGCCCTGTGGATGAAGTCAATTGGCTTGGCTCTCCCGATCCCTTCGGGGGCCTCGTGGAGCGCGAGCTCAACCCGGCAGCGCGTTTCCCGAGACCAGGGCAGCGAGCATGACGGCGGCGAGGTAGCAGGCCAGGCCGACGGCGACGAAGACGCCGGCGTGGGCGACGTGGTGCTGCTGGAGGTTGCGGCGCTGGATGACGAGGGCGGCGGTGGCGGCGAGGTCGTCCTGGAGGTCTTGGGAGACCCAGCGGAGCTGGGAGAGGACGCGCAAGCAGAGGACGAGGCCGACGAGGATGAGGAAGATGCCGACCACCATGGTGACGGCGGCGGTGGTGCCAGCGCGGATCATGTGGGCGCCGGAGAAGCCGGTGACCGTGACGGCGAGGCCGCAGAGACCGACCAGCATCTGGGCCTGCTGCTTCACGATGGAGAGCTGGCCGCTCAAGAAGGGCACGAGGAGGTGCTCGGAGCCTTCGTAGAGCTTGCTGAGGTGGCGTGCCTCCTCAGCGACGTGCTCGGGGGTCTCGAGGGCGGCTTCGGCGGCGGACATGAGGGGATTGTCCGTCAGGGTGGCGGAGGCGGCGAGATTCGTGGGCCGGAGGTTCCACGCGGTCCAATAATGTGCTGGCATGCGCCGCGCGACAGGGAGGCCCGCATGGCATCGGTACCCAACGCCTCGGCACATACTCCCGCTTCGGGGGACTCCACCTCGACGAGCTCATGGATCTGGAGCCCCGAGGAGCTGGAGCGCTTCGCCCTCGAGGGCGACGCCGTGGTGCGCTCGTGGGCCGTGAAGAGGCTGCGGGACCTCGCCCCGGAGGTCCTCGTGCGGCTGGCGCCGAGGCTCCTCCCCCACTTGGTCTCCTCCCAGAGCCACGCCTTGGAGTACTCGCAGGTCATCGCCGCGCTCGAAGCGACGTCGGAGCCGATCCCGGTGGAGGCCCTGGGCGAGCTGCTCGACAGCGGCCAGCTCCGGCTCCCGCTGCAGGTCCGTGTCCAGGTCCTGCTGGCCGGCGCGGGAGCGGTGGACGAGCTCACGGAGCTCGCCGATCTCGACGATCTGCCCGGCAGGGGGCTCGACGCATGGGTGTCCCGAGACCCCGACGGGCTCCACCGGCTGCTGCGCTCCTGCCTCCAGGACGGAGGCCCCGGGGCCCTCGCCGGCCACTTCCCGTGGTGGCTCCGGGTCGCCGCCCCCCGAGACCTCCCGCTGGTGCTCCAGGAGCTCCGTCGTCCCGAGCCCGAGAGCGAGGAGGACGTGGAGGAGCTCATGGTGCGCGCGAGCTGCATCCTGGAGAGGGTCGGAGCCCACGACCTCCTCGAGAGCCCAGTAGGGCTCCAGATCCACGAGGCCATGGAGGAGACCCTCTCCGCGTGGGCCAGGCGAGCCGGAGCCAGGCTCATCCTCCCCACGGAGGTCGACCTCGAGGACCTCCAGGCCGCCGTGGACGCCGAGCGCTGGGGCGACGCGGCGGACCGCCCCGTCGCCCGCGCCCGGGACCC
>CAZEHU010000001.1:0-25717 GCA_964511605.1 uncultured Myxococcales bacterium | reverse complement strand
GGAGCAGATCATCGGAGGAGGGGCAAGTTGAACAGGTTGTTTCGATCCAATCCCTTGGAGCCGGTCGCTCCATAGGGTCTAGATCACCTTGTCCATGTCCCGATGGGGGATGTCCGCGTCCAGGTACAGAGGGCCGTACGGGAAGTAGCCCACGCGCTCGTAGAAGGGCTGGGCCGAGACCTGGCTGGAGAGGCGCGCGAAGCGGGCGCCGCGCCGGCGCGCCTCCTCCTCGAGGGCGTCCATGATCCGCACCCCGAGCCCCTCGCCCCGCCGCCTTGGGTCCACAGCGATACGCTGCATCTTCGCGACGACCCCGTCCTCGCTCATCACCATGCGTCCGACGCCGACGGCCACGGGGGCGTCCGGAGGGTGATCGCCGTCGAGGATCACCACGTGGACCGCCGGCGAGCCGGGCTCGTCGAGGGCGTCGAGCTCCTCCTCGATGGCGACGAGCTGCTCGACCACGAAGACCCGGTAGCGCAGGGCGAAGCCGGCCTCGAGGGCTGGACCTTCGGCAGGGAGGACGAGGCGTGTGGACATGCTCCGAGTGGTAGCACGAGGGGGGGCGCCCTTGAAATCCTCCGCGTCCGGGCGCAGAACCGAGGATATGGTCCACCCGCGAGTGCTCGTCGTCGCCCCTGCCCTCGGCCTCGGCCTGCCGGCGCTGCTCCTGTCCGCGAGCTGCGCCGCCGAGCGTGAGGAGCCGCCCGAGCTCGGTACCATCGGGCATAGCGATGAGCAGGATCCGGGCTACTTCACCGTGCCCCCCTACGACCCGGACGAGGTCCTCTTCGACGCCATCAACGCCGTCCGCGAGGCCGCGGGCCTCTCGCCGGTGGCCGAGGACGAGCGCCTCGGGGACTCCGCCCAGAAGCACGCGGACTTCCTCGCGGCCGCGCCCGCCGCCATGGGCTACCAGGAGGAGACCTTCGGCGGACAGGCCCTCGGGGGGTACACGGGCTCGGGCCCTGCTCAGCGTGCGATCGAGGCCGCCTACGAGGGCATCCTCCTCGACGAGGTGATCGCCTTCCGGGCGAGCTCCGCGGCGGCGATCCGCGAGTGGCTCGACAGCCTCTACCATCGCGTCCCGCTGCTCGATCCCCGCGTCGACGAGTACGGCTTCGGTGAGGCGGTGGTCGACGGGGTGATCACGTTCAACGTGCTCGACCTGGGCCGTGGCGGCATCGGCGAGCCTCCCCAGCGCATGGTCCACTACCCCGCCGAGGGCGCGACGGATGTGCCCTTCGAGTGGAGCGGCAACGAGTCTCCCCAGCCTCCCCCGCCGCCGGCCGGCTACCCCTCGGGTACGGTGATCACCCTCCAGTCCACGCGGGGCACCTTCGACGCCATCACGGCGACCGTCACACCCGACGGTGGCGCCGGGGTCGCGGCCACGATCTACACCCGCGATAACGGCGTCTGGGAGGCCGTGAACCCAGGCACCACCGACCCGATCCGCCCCTCGGTCATCTGCGTGATCCCCCACGAGCCGCTCGACCCCGACACCACCTATACGGTCGACGTCGAGGGCGACATCGACGAGGACGGGACGATCACGGCGGTCGACGAGACCTGGTCCTTCACCACCCGATCGCCGGTCTGCGACGTGGTCGGCCAGGAGTGCGGGCCTGGCCTCGGCTGCTTCCCCCTCGGCGGAGACCCCGTCTGCGATTACAGCGGCCCCGGGGGCATGGACGCGGTCTGTGGCTCGATCAAGGACTGCGCCGCGGGGCTCACCTGCCTCGCCGAGCGCTGCCGCCCCCTGTGCCGCACCGACCTCGACCTGAGCGACAGCGGAAGCTGTGATGCACGCTGCCAGTACGGCCTCATCGAGGTCCCCGGCACCACGAACATAGCGGCCTGCCTTCAGCCGGCCTGTGTCTTCGATCCCTCCGTCTGCCTCGAGGAGCAGGCTTGCTACTTCGCGTCGGGGTGGATCTGCGAGACCGCGGGGACCCTCGGCCCCTTCGAGAAGTGCCAATTCCTCAACGACTGCGAGCCGGGTCTCCTCTGCCTCGGCGTCGGCGGCGTCAACCGCTGCCGTGCGGTCTGCGGGGGCGCGGCCTTCGGGGACTGTGAGGAGGTCTGCCCGAAGGGCTCGCAGAGCCTCGACGAGGAGTCGAATACCCGCCACTGCAAAGCGGAGTGAGCCGGCTGGCGCGGTGGGTTGAGCGGGCGCCGGTGGTTCAGGGCGCGGGCGCCGTCAGCGGTCGCCAATCCCCTGCCGGTACGAAGCTGGCCCAGAAGAAGGGATGCTCCCGCTCCGGATCCCGGAGCATCTCGAGCTGCATGGAGCGCAGGGACTCCCCGCGCCCGCGCCCGGCGCGCAAGCCCTTGTAGACTCCCACCATCAGCTCCTGGGTGGCCTCGTCGTCCACCTGCCAGAGGCTCAGGAGCTGGCTCTCGCTGCCCGCGAGGACCAGGGCGCGGCGCAGGCCGTAGACTCCCTCACCCACCTGCACCTGACCGACGCCGGTCTCGCACGCGCTGAGGACCACCAGCTCGGTGCCCCACAGGTCGAGCCCCGTAGCCTCGAGGGCCGTGAGCACGCCGTCCTCGGTCTGGCTCTCGAGGCGGTTGGCGCCGGACAGGGCGAGGCCCGAGCGCAGGAGCGGGTTCGTCTGCGCCCCCGCGTCGTCCGGCAGGAAGAAGCCGTGGGTCGCCACGTGCAGGACGTCCGGCGCAGCGATGCTCTTGAGGGCCTCCTCGGTGGCCTCGGGACCGATGCGGACCATGTCCGCCGCGAGCACCTCCGTGAGGGCGGCGGCCTCCTGGGCGGTGCCGGGCAGGGGCTCCCACTTGAGGGACGTGAGGTCGAAGGCGCGACGACCGCGGGTCTTGGGTCTGTCCCCGCTCCCCTTGGGCTGATCGGGCTCCGGGGCGGGGGCGGGCTTCACGCCGGTCCCGTCGAAGTCGGGGGCGGCGAAGATCACAGGGCCCCCCCGGGGAGCGAGCTCCGCGTCGAGGCGCAGGAGGTCTCGGCCGCTGGTGAGATAGGTGAAGTGGTAGCGCTCGACCAGGAAGCGCCCGTTGTCGTCGACGAGGGCGGCGACGGGCACGAGGTTCAGGGCTCCATCCGGTGCGAGGAGGACCCGGCGGGTGGTGCCGAGGAGGGGGCGGATCTTAGCGAAGGTGAGGCGGTCGAGGCTGCGGCCCAGGGCCTTGACGTCGTCGGCGTCGGGATCGGCGAGGGCTTCGCGGAAGGGCGTCGCCGCGCTCTCGATGCGGGTCGCCGGGCCGAGGTCGACGGCCTCGAGGGGGCCCTTGGCCCGGACCACATAGGCCATGACGTGGGGGGTGCCCTGGCCCGCCATCTCCACGGGCTTCTTGGGATCGTGGGACTTGAAGACCACGAGCTCCACGAGGGCCGCGCCGTCCGGGATGCGTCTGCGGATCGCCTCCACGGTCACGGGGGCGTTGTGCACGGCGAACTCCTTGGAGCGCCGGGCGATCTCCACCTCCAGGGTGCGGATGCGCTCCTCGAGGGAGGCGAGGCGCCGCTGGTAGTCGGCCTCCTTGCCGGGGTCGGGCCCCTTGGTGACGAGCTGGGCGAGCTCGGCGCGGCGCGCGGTGACCCCATCGAGGATCTTGCGCTCCTTGGGGCCGAGCCGGCGGCGCAGCGAGCCCATGGTATCGGCCATGGCGTCGAGGAGGCGGCCCTTGCGGCGGAGGGCGACCAGGAGGCCGAGCTCGGTGGCGCGGGCGTTGTCGGGGAACTCGGCGTTCAGGCTCAGGGCGACGTCGAGGTGGTAGGCGTTGTCGGTGAGCTGCTTGCGTCGATCCTGCTCGGTGCCGGTCTGCAGGAGCACCCGCAGGTGGGGCTCGATGATGTCCTGGCTCTCCTCGAGGTAGGCGATGGCATCCTTCGTCTTGCCCTGGGCCCATCGCACCAGGCCCTGCCGGAGCACGATGGGGCTGAGGTAGGAGTGGCTCTTGCCCCAGGTCTTCTCGTAGGCGGAGCGGACCCGCTTCATGCGCTTGTCGGCGTCCTTCCAGCGCCCTTGCTTCTCGTCGAGCATCGAGAGCATCAGCTCGGTGGACATGGTCTGGGTCTTGCCCCAGGAGCGCTTCTGCACCTTCAGCACCGCCTCGTAGAGCTTGCGCGAGGCGTCGAGCTCCCCCATCTGGTCGTAGAGGCGCGCCAGCACGATCTTCGTGCCGAGGGTGGCAGCGGAGTCCTTGCCGTGCTCCTTGTCGTCGAAGGCCAGCACGCTCTCCTGGATCTGCCGGGCCTCCTCGAAGCGCTTGCGCTGCTGGAGCAGGCTCGCTTTCATGCGGAGGGCGCTCGTATGCATCGACGAGCCCTCGCCGTGCTCGCTCTTCGCTCGGGCGATCGCGCGGTCGTGGATCGCGAGGGCCTTGTCGTCCCACGCTCTGGCTTCGTCGTCCTTGCCGGCCTCGGCGAGGACGTCGGCGAGGATCGCCTGGTAGGTGGCGACGCTGCTCTCCCAGACCTCTCCGGCTGAGGCGTAGCGCTCGACGGCGTCGCGGAAGATGCGCTCGGCCCGCTTGAGGTCACCACGCATCTTGTACATGAAGCCCATCGACACCTCGACTGAGGCGATCTGGGCATCCTCCTGCCCGATGCGCTCGTAGATCTCGAGGGTCTCGCGGTACAGGCGCTCGGCCTCCACATAGTCGTAGCGGGCCATCGCGAAGCCGGCCCGGGTCAGCGAGCGCACCGCCACCTGGAAGCTGTCGGGGCCATAGAGGCGCACCCGGATCTCCGTCGAGCGATCCATCAACGGCTCGGCCTTCTCGTAGTCCCCGCGGATCCAGTGCTGGGTGGCGAGGGAGTCGATGGCGATGGCGGTGAGCTCGGAGTCCTCTCCGTACCAGCTCTTCGCCATCGCGACGGAGCGCTCGAAGAGGGGCAGGGCGTCGGCGTAGCTGCCGGTGGACATCATCATGCGCGCCACGTCGTCGACGTAGCGCTGCAGGCTCGGGTCCTTCCGGGACTTCGCCGCCCTCTCCATGAGCTTCAGGCGCCTCTTGGCGAGCTTCAGGGCGTCGAGCAGGCGGCTCTCGAGCTGCGCTTCCAGGAGCTTCTCGCCGAGCTCCTTGGCCTTCTTGCTCTCGGTGAGCATCGGTGGGGGCGGCTTGTAGCCCGGCGGGAGCTGGCCGGGCCCTCCGGAGCCGAGGCCAAGCGCGACGAGGAGCAGGACGGAGGCGAGACCCATCAGCCGGCGGCTCCGGGTGCGGGGCGGGGCGCGGTGTCGGAGCGGGCCACCAGGGCGCGGAGCTCGGGTGCCTGGACCTGCCAGATCGCCTCGAGGCCGGCCTCATAGTCCGGATAGCGCAGGCTCACCCCGAGCCGGTCGAGGGTCCAGGTGGGGTCGAGCCGCTTGGAGCCGGTGACCATCGCGTAGACGTCCTTGGTCATGCGGACGCGTGCCTCCTCGTGACAGAGGCGGGCCGCCTGCGGCAGGCCATAGCGGCTCGTTGCGAAGGCCACCACCTCGTGCTGGCTGGCTGGTCGATGATCCGAAGCGAGGTAGATAGCGCCAGGCTTGCCGCCGAAGAGCGCGGCCTCGTAGAGGGCCGCGAGATCGTCGACGTGGATGCGATTGGTGAGGGCCTCTCCTCCCCCCACGAGGCGGTAGCGACGGGCGGCGAGGCGGTGGAGCTGAGAGCGCCCTGGGCCGTAGATGCCGGCGGGGCGGATCACCTTGGCGGGCAGACCGCTCTGGAGCACGGCCCGCTCGGCCTCGAGGCGCGCTCGGCCGCGCGGGCTCGGCTCGAGCGAGGGCGAGCGCTCGGTGACGGTAGCCCCCCTGTGGTCGCCGTAGACGCTGGTGGCCGAGACGTACAGGAGGCTGTAGAGGTCGCTCCAGCCGCCGATCTCCTCGAGCAGCCGCGGCGTGGGGTCCCGCCAGCGTCCCGAATCGTCCCGGTAGGGAGGGATGCAGCTCACGACGGCGCCGATGCGACCGCGCAGGCTGCGGAGCGGGCTCGGATCCTGCGCATCCATCAAGACCGCGGTGGCCCCGCGGCTCATGATGATCGACGTCCGCGCTTCATGGCGGGTGGTGCCCCAGACGGGCCGACCGGAGAAGGCGAGCCGCTGCGCGAGCCAGGCGCCGGAGTACCCGCAGCCGAGGATCAGGACGCCCTGATCCCGTCTCATGGAGCGGGATCCGTTCGCCCAGCGCCTGATGGGGCAGCAGGGGTTGGCGCAGCCCCTGGAGGCGTCGGCGCAGCCCCGGTCGAGGGAGCGGATACCGCGGGAGCGGAGCGCGCCATGCCGAGGCTCTCCGCGGTGAGCTCGGCCTCGTGGACCTTCAGGGCCGGGAAGCGCGTGGTCAGGGCCCGGACGAGGCGCTCGTGCCCCTCCTTGGAGCCGCTGAAGACCCGCACCTCCCCCTTGGCGTACTCGTCGCCGCGACGGGGAGCGTATTGGAGGTCGAGCACCTGGTAGATGCTGCCGGTGCGCTCGATGAGGAAGTGGGCCCCCTCGGCGGTGGCCTTCATCAGGTGCATCGCCTGCCCGACGCTGAGTCCGGGGGCGAACTCGACCCGGAGGGTGTGCAGGGCATCCGCGCCGCGCTTGGCCTCGTCGAAGCAGAGGGGCGCTGGCTCCTCGCCCTTCCCCTTCTCCTCGTCGCGGCGGCTCAAGCAGTGCCCCTCGAGGTTGAGCTGGGGCTGGTGGCCGATGAAGGGCCGCACCTTCACCCCCTGTCCCGCGAGGCTCACGAGCCCCTCCTGGAAGGGTCCCTTCGGATCCACCGGCGCGATGGCCGGCGGCGCGGCCGGATCTGTCGGGCGATCGGCTCCCCCGGCGCCCTCCCTCTCGCCGCAACCACCGATCAGCACACTGCCCGAGAGGGCGAAGAGGAGGGGCCAGAGGGAGCACATGGAGCGGGTCTGCATGGGGAGTACCCTGGCACAAGCCTTGGGTGTGCCCAAGACCTCCGGGGATAGGTCGCGGCCAGCGAACCTTCGCCCCGATCCCGGACCCCTATGTACTCTACTGTACATGAGGAGACGAAGATGCCGCAGGTGAACCTCACCGAGGTGCTCATCGAGATGCAGAGCGCGGATCCGGATACCGAGGGCCTGTCCCTGCTTCGAGGATACGGTCTCAAGTTCGTGGCGCCAGACGAGCGCCAGGCCGAGATCGCAGCTACCGCACGGCGGCGCTGCCCACTGAACCTCGGCGACTGCTTCGCGTATGCGCTGGCTGTCGAGCTCGGGCTGCCGATCTTGACCCTCGAACGCGGCTTCGAGCGCCTCGATGCCGAGGTCATCCTTCCGGCCACCGCGCTGGTCGTGTAGCCTCCCCGACACGATGTGGGAACAACGAGACGAGCGCACGAGGACCTGGCTGCGGAGAGGCAGCGCGGCGTTGTCCTTCCTGGCGATCGCGGGCGCCCTTGGCGCATGCGATACCGAGACCACGATCCGCTACGTGGATCCCTATGTGGAGCACGAGGTTGCAGCGGTCGCCACGGTGACCGGCGAAGCCGAGCTGGACGTGGGCATGTTCCACGAGCAGTTCTTCGACGCCCTCTCCGAGGGAGAGGACATGCCGCTGATCCACGGCTTCCAGGGGGGCGTGTGGATCATGCCGGCCCTGCGCATCCAGGGCATCGCCTCGCCCGCGACGGTCTCGGTCGCCCTCGACGTCATCGGCGGCTCGCGCATCTGTGAAGCGGAGAGCAAGGCCAACTTCCTGTTGGCCACCGATGGATGGCTGGAGATCCAGGCCTTCCCGGCCCGGGTCGACTACGCCACCTGGAAGATCCACGAGCTCTATGGGCTCGACGCGGTGCTCGAGGTCTCCGTGACCGATGAGGACGGCCGCTCGGATCAGGTGAGCCTGCAAGTCCACCTCATCGAGGGATAGGCAACCCCCCCGTGCACCCCCCTTCGTCGTGCGCCCGCCGCGCGGGCCTCCTGGGGTCCGCAGCCCTGATGGCGATGAGCGTGGCGGCCATGGCCTGCCAGGATCGCATCGAGGAGGTCATCCACATCCGCTCGAGCTGCGAGACCTGCCACCAGCCCCTCGACGACAAGGGGGTGGCGGGCGGGCTCGAGGAGATCCATCCCTGGGGCGACGAGGCCACAACGGAGCTGCTCACCTGCGACTTCTGCCACGGAGGCAGCCCCTTCCTCTGCGATGGGGAGCTCGGCGAGCCGGACGAGGAGGGGGGCATCCCCACCTGCGATGGGGAGTGGATCTTCGACAAGGCGCAGGCCCACGTGGCCCCCGGCGAGGACGATCCAGACTACCTCCGCAACCTCTCGGCCGGGGAGCTCGATGAGGTCGATCCCGCCTACCTGAGGTTCATCAACCCCGGCGACCTCCGGGTCGTGGCAGGCACCTGCGGCGCTTGCCACTACGACGCGATGGGCGCGGCCCGGGACTCCACCATGGCCCATACCTCCGGGGAGCTGACGGTCGCCCGCTATCGCTCCGGCGCACAGCGCTCGCCGACCGGCTTCTTCGGCGCGATCGATCTCGTGGACGAGGCCTTCGAGGAAGTGGAGGACAACCTCTGCGCTTCGCCGGCCCTCGAGCAGTTCACCCCGGTGGAGCTGGACACCGGCGAGGACAATACCGACGAGGAGACGATGCTCACGGTGGCCAACGTCCAGGATCAGTACCTTGCCAAGAGCTGCCTGCGCTGCCACTTGAACGACTTCGGCGAGAACGTCTTCCAGGGGGACTTCCGCTCGTCGGGCTGCACCGCCTGCCACATGAACTACGCGAACGACGGCCTGAGCCAGTCGGCCGACCCCCGCGTCAACAAGCAGAGCGTGCCCCACCCCATCACCCACGAGCTGACCCGCTCCCCCACCGTCGATCAGTGCGTTCACTGCCACTACCGCGGGGGCCGCATCGGCATCGGCTTCCAGGGCTATCGCGAGTCCGCCGGGCCCGGGCTCAACCCGGACAACCCCGACAGCCTCGGCGAGGCCCTCCACGGCCACGACGCTGCGTTCTACCTGGTGGACGAGGACACCACGAATGACTGGGACGAGACCCCCCCCGACGCCCACTTCGAGGCCGGCATGCACTGCGTCGACTGCCATACGACGACCGACGTGCACGGGGACGGTCACATCTACGCGGACACCATGTGTGCGGTCTACGCGGAGTGCACCGACTGCCACGGCACCATCGACGAGCGCGCCACCCTCGCGAAGATCGAGGCGCAGACCGGAGAGCGCCTCAACATCACCGAGAAGGGTGGCGAGCTCTGGCTGACCGGGCGGGTCACCGGCGCCGAGCTCTACATCCCCCAGATCGTGGACTCGGTGGACCCGGATCACGAGCGCTACTCGCCGCTCGCGGCCGAAGCGATGGGCAAGAAGACCCGCGCCGACGGCACCACCTTCAGCCACCTCGAGGAGGTGGAGTGCTACACCTGCCACGCTGCCTGGTACCCGAGCTGCTACGGCTGCCACGTCCGGGTAGACTTCACGCGGGAGTCCCGCTACCACGCCACCGGGGAGCTGGTGGCAGGCCAGCCGACCGGCTCGCGGCGCTGGGTCGTGCTCAACGACCTGGTCCTGATGCGCAACGTCGACGGCCTGATGGCCCCCTCGATGCCCGCGGAGCGCTTCTTCATGACGGCCCTCGTCCCGGACGAGGAGGCGGAGGAGGTGGACGGCGAGACCCCGAAGAAGACGCTCTTCGCCGACAAGCCACGCACCTTCACCTTCAAGGATGGACGCACGATCCCCGGCTTCGGGCAGCGCGCCTTCAATCCCCATACGACCCGCAAGCTCTCGCAGTTCACGGCCTGTGATCGCTGCCACTCGGTGGCGGATGCGGCCGATCCGGCGACCGAGCCCTACGTCGCCGGCGCCGCGCCCGAGAAGCCGGACAACGAGATCCTCCTCGACCTCACCCACGGCTTCGGCACCGAGCGCTTCCTGCAGAAGGGCTGCAACGTGGACAACGAGGACGAGAGCTGCGACGAGATCAAGGACTCGAAGACCTACGCCCTCGACGCGGTCATCACGCGAGAGGGCGAGCCCCTCGTGGCGGTCGGCCACCCCGAGCCGAAGGAGTCACGGGTCCTGACCCTCGAGGAGATCGACGCGATGCGGCGCGTGGTCATCCCGCGCGGCTACTTCCCCGTGGAGACCGAGGTGGCCGAGGACGCCCTGACCAACCCCTGGTGGCCCAAGGCGCAGCAGCTCGAGTAGGAGGCCGATCAGCTCCGCTGGATCGTGATCGACTCGACGCGCACGGGCTCGAGGGGTCGATCCCCCCCGTCGGTACGCACCTTGCCGAGGGCCTTGACCACCTCGAGTCCCTCCTCCACGCGCCCGAAGACCGAGTGCTTGCGATCGAGGTGGGGCGTGGGGCCGAGGGTGATGAAGAACTGGCTGCCGTTGGTATGCTTGCCGGCGTTGGCCATCGAGAGCACACCCGGGCCATCGTGCTTGAGCTTGCGGTGGAACTCGTCGGCGAAGGCGTACCCTGGGCCGCCGCGGCCGTTTCCCTTGGGGCAGCCGCCCTGGATCATGAAGTCGTCGATGATCCGGTGGAAGATGCCGCCGTCGTAGTAGCCGTCGTCGGCCAGATCGATGAAGTTCTGGCAGGTCTTCGGCACGCGCTCGTGGTGCAGGCGGATCGTGAACCTGCCGTGGCTCGTCGAGACCACGGCGTGCACCTCTGCGGCTCGCTCTCGGGGCACGATCGCCTTGAGGTCTCTGCGCTTGCGCCAGATCATCGGGCGAGAGGATCGCCGAGGAAGCGGTCCTCGGTCAACGCCTCCGGCGCGAGGGACGTAGCCGCCGGGCAGGCCCCCGTGGCATCCTCCGGCCCCGCTCCAGCCCGGAGGCCCCCTGCCATGTCCCGATCGGCCTGCTCTGCGTTGCCTTCTCGCCTGCTCGGCCTCGCCCTCCTGGCGGCCCTGCTGGTGCTGCCGCCCGCCCCCCTCGCCGGGGCGTGGCCGAACGGGCCGGACGAGAACCCCTGCCTCGATCCGCCCAACGACGGGAGCTACAAGAAGCAGTGGGAGTGGTGGTCCTTCGTGCCCGGCCCCCACATGGACGAGGCGTGCGCGGACTGGATGAAGTCGGACTGGACCGCCAAGGAGGGGTTCCGCACCGAGGAGATCGCCATCGGGACCGGCATGCACATCGACCGGGCCTGGCAGCGGACCACGGGCGATCGTCGCGTCATCGTGGCGGTGCTCGACAGCGGGGCCTACTGGGACAACACCGATCTCGTAAACAAGTACTACCTGAACCGCGGGGAGCTCGGCGGCTGCAAGCCGACGCCCCTCGCGGAGCCGCCCGAGGGCGCGGACGACTTCGACGTGGACGGCTCGGGCTGGTTCGACATCCGCGACTACTACGCGGCGGCGGGCAGCCAGACGGAGGCGGGCAACGACGACGGCCCGTGGGACACACAAGGCAATAGCAACGGCATGCTCGACCCCCAGGACCTGCTGATCGCCTGCTCGGACGGCGTGGACGATGACGGCAACGGCTATACGGACGACATCAGCGGCTGGGACTTCTTCGCCGACGACAACGATGCCTACGACGACAACCGCTTCGGACACGGCAACGGCGAGGCGCGCGACTCGGTGGCCGAGGGGAACAACGGCCAAGGCAGCATCGGGGTATGCCCGGACTGCACCGCGCTGATGGTGCGCGCGGGCGACAGCTTCGTGGTGGACGTCAACGAGTTCGCCCAGGGCGTGGTGTTCGCCGTCGACTCCGGCGCCGACGTCATCCAGGAGGCGCTGGGCTCGGTGAACAACACACCGTTCAGCCAGCAGGCCATCGAGTACGCCTACCACAACAACGTGGTGATCATCGCCTCGGCGGCAGACGAGCTGAGCTACCACCACAACTTCCCCGGCACCAACAACCACACGATCTACGTGCACGCGATCGTCTACGACGGGGCCTCTGCCGACTCCTCGACCACCTTCCTGAACTTCAACAACTGCACGAACTTCGGCATGAACCTCGTGCTCTCTTCGCCGGGTACGGGCTGCAGCTCCCAGGCGGTCGGGATGACGTCCGGGCAGGCCGGGCTGGTGTACGCGGCCGGCCTGAAGGCGGAGCTGGACCCGCCGCTCAGCGCGGAGGAGGTCAAGCAGGTCCTCTCCCTTGGCGTCGACGACATCGACGTGAACCCGGACGGCTCCGACGAGAGCAAGTTCGTCTCGGGACCAGGCTGGGACTGGCACTTCGGCTATGGCCGCAACAACGCCCGGAGGTCGGTCGACCTGGTGCTCGACGGCCACCTGCCGCCGGAGGTGGACATCGTCGAGCCCCTCTGGTTCGAGGTGATCTACCCGGACAAGACGCCGACCTACGAGGTGACGGGGCGCATCAACCTGCGCACCGACGGCGCCCCAGCCCGCTACGAGAGCGTGGACTGGACCATCGAGGCGGCCGTGGGTCCGGCGCCGGCGGAGGAGTCCTTCGAGCTCGTCGCCTCCGGCACCACCGAAGGCATGGAGGGGGTGCTCTTCGAGTGGGATGTGAGCGCCGTGGACATCGACCTGGACGTCCGCATCGACGACAGCCACCAGAACGCGGTGACGCTACGCCTCCGCGCGACGACCGAGGCCGCGGACGGCACGACGGTGCTGGGCGAGATGCGCAAGGGTGTGCTCTTCGCTAAGGATCCCGACCTGCTCGAGGGCTTCCCGCTCTACCTGGGCGGCTCCGGTGAGGCCTCGCCGGTCTTCGTCGACCTCGACGGGGACGGGGCCGAGGACCTGGTCGTCCCCCTCGCCGACGGCACGGTGCACGCGTGGAAGGACGACGGCACCGAGGTGGCAGGCTGGCCGGCCCACCTGAACCTGCGCAAGGCGGTCGACCCGGAAAACCCGCTGCACGTGCGCGGCGCGTGCAGCTTCCGGGAGGACAAGAGCGACTGCGAGGCCAAGTGGGGCACCATCGATCCCGACAGCATCCGCCACACCATGATGATGCCGCCCGCCGTGGGGGACCTGGACGTGGACGGGGACCTCGAGGTGGTGCTGAACACCTGGGATGGCTGGTCCTACGTCATCGAGCATACCGGCGAGCTGCGCGAGGGCTGGCCTCGCTCGGTCGACTTCGACCTGCCGCCGCCCAACAAGCAGAACATCATCGAGTCGGGCTTCTTCGCCTCGCCGGTGCTCTACGACCTCGATGGGGACGAGGACCTGGAGATCGTCTCCGCCGCGATGGATCAGCACATCTACGTCTGGCACGACGACGGCAGCCCCTACCCGCCCTATCCGGTCAAGCTGTGGATCGACCCCGACAAGGGCGCCCGCATCATCGTGACCCCGGCCATCGGCGATGTGGACGGAGACGGCAAGCCCGAGATGGCGATCGGCACCGAGGAGATCTTCGGGGCAGGCGGCGCCCAGAACGAAGCGGTGGTCTCGCTCCTGGACGTGGAGACCGGCGAGTACGCCGACGGCTGGCCGCAGCCGATCTACGGACTCACGGTCGACACCCTGCCGATCGTGGGACGGGGCATCGTAGGCAACGCGATGCTGGCTGATCTCGACTACGACGGCACGCTCGAGATCAGCTTCGATACCATCTCTACCCAGGGCTGGATCTTCGAGCACGACGGCGAGCTCTACAAGAAGATGGACAACCAGGACTTCGGGCCAGGCTCCGACAGCCTCGACAGCCCCGCCTACGTCCTGATGAACAACGGGGCCATCGGGAACGTGGACGGCAAGGGGGGCCTCGACCTCGTCAAGGGGACGGCCGGCTTCGACTTCGCGATCGCCTTCGCGGGAGGCGGCGAGCGCAAGCCCTTCGACCACCACCTGAGCGCCTGGGATACCGATACCAAGAAGATGCTCGAGGGGTTCCCGCGCAAGATGGACGACTGGCAGTTCTTCAACGCCCCCAGCATCGTCGACATCGACAACGACAACCTGCCCGAGACGATGGTCGGCTCCGGCGGCTACCTGGTGCGCGCTTGGAACTACCTCGGCGAGCAGCCCGAGGGCTGGCCGAAGCAGACCGGCGGCTGGATCATCGCCTCCACCGCTGCGGGCGACTTCGACGGGGACGGCCTCTTCGAGATCGCCATCACGACGCGGGACGGCTGGCTCTACATCTGGAATACGCCTGGCATCGCCGCGGAGTCGATCCTCGAGTGGAACGGCTTCCAGCACGACCCCCACAACACCGGCAACTACGAGATGCCAGTACACCCCTACAAGACCTGGACCTCCGAGCCCGAGCCCGAGCCCGAGCCCGAGCCCGCCGAGCCCGAGCATGCCGAGCCGGATGTCGCCGAGCCCGAGCCCGTACCCGCCCAGCCCGACGCCGCCGAGCCCACCAACAGCGGAGATGAGCCCGAGTCGGAGCCCGAACCCGCTCCGAAGAAGAAGAAGAAGAAGGGCGGCTGCCAGGGCGGCACCGCCCCGAGCCCGCTCTCGCTCCTGCTGCTCCTGGGCCTCGCGGTCCTCCACCGCCGCTCGACCCACCCGGCGCGTCCCTGAGAGCGACGTTCAGCGCCCTTCGGCCCACCGATACGACCTGGACGGGCCGTAGGAGGGCCTCCCCGAAAGCGCGGCGGCGTGGCAGGCGGGAGGCCGTCACCGATAGCACCGCGTGACAACCGCGCGAAGGAGGCCCTCATGTCCATCGGGAAGCCCGTCTGGTTCGACCTCATGACGTCCGACGTCGACGCCGCCATCGACTTCTACTCCAAGGTGATCGGCTACTCGACCCAGCAGTGGGAGGGCGATACGGGGGACAAGCCGCCCTACACCATGCTGGTCGCCGAGGGCCACGGCCCCATCGGCGGCGTGATGCTGCTGCCCGACGAGGCCAAGGCCATGGGGGCCCCGAACCACTGGCTCGCCTACGTGATGGTCGAGGACGTGGACGCGACCGCGAAGAAGGCCGAGGCCATGGGCGGCGCCTGCCTGAGCGCCTTCGACATCCCGGGGGTGGGCCGGATCGGCATCCTCCGCGATCCCGATGGGGCCGTCATGGGCGGCTACACGCCCGAGGGGGAGAGCCCCGGCACCGACGCCATGGTCCCTGGCACGGTCACCTGGAACGAGCTCCAGTGCGAGGACGTGGACAAGGCCTTCGGCTACTACGCCGAGCTCTTCGGCTGGAAGAAGACCGAGGTGATGGACATGGGCCCGAGGGGTCCCTACCAGATGTGGCAGCCCGCGGACGGACCGCGCACCCTCGGCGGCATCTTCAAGCGCCCCGAGGAGTCCCCGGCCTGCTACTGGCTCCACTACCTCTTCGTCGGCGGCGACATCGAGGGCACCATCGAAGCGATCAAGTCCAACGGGGGCCAGGTCTTCCACGGCCCGATGGAGGTCCCGGGCGGCGATCTCGTCGCCCATTGCATGGATCCGCAGGGCGCTGCCTTCGCGATCCACGCGTGGGGGCCGGACTCCGAGCAGCGCGGGTAGCGGATTCCGTGCGCCGGCCCGAGGGGGATCGGGTCGGCGCCACGAGCCACCGCGCAGGCGGGCCGCTATCCGGTCCCGGTCGGCTGGAGCCCGATGCCGAAGGCCGCCGCGTGATCCGTGAGCTCGGCGCGGAGCGCGCGGCGAGCTCGGAAGAGGCGGCTCATCACGGTGCCGATGGGGCAGCCGATGACCTCCGCGATCTCGCGGTAGCTCATGTCCTGGAGGTCGGCGAGCACCACGACAGCCCGAAACTCCGGGCGGAGCTGATCGAGGGCTGCCACCACGGTGGGCGAGAGGTGCCGCCGCTCGAAGCCCGCCTCCGGGCTCGCCCAGCTACGGGTGGACTCTCGGCTGTAGAAGCGCTCGGCGTGGCGGCCGCTGCGCTCCGCCTCGAGGATCTCGCGCTCCTTGACCCGGCGGCGGTAGCCGTTGATGAAGGTATTGGTGAGGATCCGGAGCATCCACGCGCGGCAGTTGGTGCCGCGCTGGAACTGGTGCCACTTCTGCCAGGCCCTCAGGACCGTCTCCTGGACCAGGTCCTCGGCCTGCTCGGCGTGCCGCGTCAGGCGGAGCGCGGTGCCGTAGAGGGCATCGAGATGCTGGAGGGCTTCCTCGCGGAAGGCCTTGCGATCCGCTTCGTCCTTGCGCCTCTGGCTCATGGTCTCCTCTCCTGGTCCGTCGGGCTGGGGTCCCTCCGCTTTCAACCTCCGTGCCAGCCCCTCGGGGCCCGCATCTACGGGGCTCTCGGGGTCCGATCGAGGCTCGCTGGACACGCTCGTGTGTCCCTCGAGCCACAGGGGCTCCTCGTGGGGGTCCAGCCGGTTCACAGTCGCCTTCGACGCCCCAAGGACACGATCGTTTCAAATCGACCGGGAATTGTTCCATCATCTCGATCGTCTGTCCTACCTTCGCCCCCCACTCCGACCGCCAGGAGGATCCGTGGCGAGCCCTGCCGAGCGCCCCGTTCCCGAGGGCATGAATACCGTCACCACGCAGCTCTTCTTCGATGGGGACGCGAGCCGAGCCATCGAGACCTACCGCGCGGCCTTCGGCGCCGAGCCGGTAGGGGAGGTGGCTCGCACCCCCGACGGCAAGGTGATGCACGCGATGCTCCGCGTCGGGGACAGCAGCCTCCCACCGCCGGCCCCGAGGGGGCCAGCGGGTGATCTTGCCAGTCCGAGGGACGATCTGATAGGACTCGATCCGTTGCTCGCAGGCGACCGTCTCGGAAGCGTCTGTGACGGAAGCGGGGTCGGACCGTTCTTCTCGAGGGTTCGAGAGGGCCATGTACAAGCTCCAAATCCGAGACGATGAAGGCCGGACAACGGTCGTACCCCTCCTTCGGGACGAGGTGACGATCGGCCGTCGTGAAGGCAACACCATCCGCCTGACGGAGCGGAACGTGTCCCGCCGGCACGCCCGCCTCGAGAAGAAGAACGGGCGAATCTACGTCGAGGACCTCAGCCGCTACGGCACCCGCATCAATGGGCGCCGCATCTCCGAGGCCGTGCCTGTGGAGGCCGGCGACTCGATCCTCATCGGCGACTACGAGCTCAGCCTCAACATGGACGCCGCGGCCCTCGAGGAGCACGCCGCCGCGGCCCCGGCAGGCCGCCAGGATGCCGCCACGGCGCCCGGCGCCGCGCCCCCGGCAGAGAAGGACGACGCCACCGCCCTGGTGAGCGGGGAGCTGATCGAGGCCGTCGATCGCGCCGCCCCGGTGGGGTTGCCGCGGCTCGTCTGCGTAGGCTCGAGCCTCGCGGGCACCGAGTACGAGGTGAACACGTCCCCGTGCACCATCGGGCGCACCGAGGATAACGACCTGATCATCGATCATCGCTCGATCAGCCGGAACCACGCCCGCCTCGAGGCCGATGGCGCCAACTGGACCATCGTCGATCTCGACAGCGCGAATGGCCTGAAGGTCAACGGCGAGGAGTACAAGCAAGCGAGCTTGCACAAGGGCGACATCGTCGAGCTCGGGCACGTCCAGCTCCGCTTCGTGGAGCCCGGCGAGGCCTGGTCCTACGAGGGCGAGGCCCCGGAGCGTGCCTCGAGCCGGCCGAAGCAGCTCGTGATCCTCGCGATCCTCGCGGTGCTCGCCATCGGCGCGGCCGTGGCCTGGTTCGGCTACTTCTCCAAGCCCCTCGAGGAGGCCGGCGCCGCCGCCAAGAAGGTAGATCCGGCAGCGAAGACGGCCGCCAAGGGCGACGAGTCCCCGGCCCCCGCCGCGGAGGCCAGACCCAAGGCCGAGCCGGAGGCCCCACCAGAGCCTGAGGCGAAGCCGGATGCCAGCGCGCAGCTCGAGGCCGGCAGCGACCACCTCGCGGCCGGGCGCTGGGACGACGCGGTCAAGGCGTTCGAGTCCGCCCTGGCGGTGGACGCGGGCTCCGAGGAGGCCGACAAGGGCCTGGCCCGGGCGCGCTCCGAGAAGAAGGCCGGCGCCGCCTACAGCGAGATCACCACCCTCATGCAGGATGGCCAGGTGGAGGACGCCTTCGGGCGCCTGAGCGATCTCGTGGACATCCCCGAGGACTCGAGCTTCCACGCCCGGGCCGCGGAGCTGAGGACCGCCGTTCAGACCGGCTACGTGGCCCAGCTCATCGACAAGGGCTGGCAGAAGTACCGGAAGGGACGCTTCCGCTCGGCGATCAGCCTCTCCGAGCAGGCGCTGGAGATCGAGGAGGGGAACGAGAAGGCCGCCGAGCTCCTCGAGAAAGCCAAAGCCAAGAAGGCCGGTGACGATGGCGGCCCCAAGGGCAGCGCGGAGCCCGAGGCCAAGCCGGATCCGCCGAAACCCAAGCCGCCGAAGCCCAAGCCCGAGCCGGAGGCCAAGCCGGAGGCCAAGCCGGATCCGCCCAAGGCGGCTGGCAGCGCCAAGGACCTCTACAAGCAGGCCCGCAAGCTGCACAACTCGAGCCCCAAGGAGGCCATGAAGCTCTACGAGCAGGCGGCCAAGAGGGGCTACGCCAAGGCCTACCGGCAGCTCGGCAGCCTGCACATCCAGCAGGGCTCCAAACCCAAGGCCATCGCGGCCTACAAGAAGTACCTCAAGCTCGCACCCGGGGCTGCGGACGCCGAGGTCATCAAGAATACGATCATCCGCCTCGGCGGCTCGGCGCCCTGAGCCGGTGAGCCTCGGCAGCTCCGAGGACCCAGGCCCCGCCTCGCTCCTCATGGTCGGCTTCGAGGGCACCGAGGTGCCCCGTGAGCTCGAGGCGTTCGTCGAAGAGGACCCGCCCGCGGGGATCATCCTGTTCCGGCGGAACGTGACGTCGACCGCCCAGGTGGCCGAGCTCACACGCGCGCTGCGGGCGCTGTGGCCATCGGGGGCGCCCACCCCCCTGATAGGCCTCGATCAGGAGGGCGGCAAGGTCCGCCGCCTGCGCTCCCCCGCCTGCCCCGAGGTGCTGGACCTGCCCGCCGCACGAGCGATCGCGCGGGCCCGTGATCCCACCCTCACCGAGGAGCTCGCATGGGTCGCGGCCGTCCAGATGACGGCGCTGGGCTTCAACCTCGACTTCGCGCCCGTGCTCGACGTGGACTCGAACCCGGCCAATCCGGTGATCGGAGAGCGCGCCTTCTCGCGGGATCCCGAGGAGGTGGCGGCCCACGGGCTGGCGTTCGCCGAGGGGCTCCGTCGCGGCGGGCTGATCCCCTGCGGCAAGCACTTCCCGGGCCACGGCGACACGGACCTGGACAGCCACGTGGCGCTCCCGTTGCTGGCGGCCACCACCCATGACCTCGCCCGGCTACGGGCGGTGGAGCTCGAGCCCTTCCGGCAGGCCATCGAGGCCGGCCTCGAGGCGATGATGAGCGCCCACATCGTCTTCGCGGCCCTCGACCCCGAGCTGCCGGGCACCCTCTCGCCCCACGTGCTGCCGCCCCTCCTCCGGGAGGAGCTGGGCTTCGAGGGGGTGCTCTTCTCGGACGATCTCGAGATGGCGGCCATCGCCGAGCACCACGACGCGACCTCCATCGCGGCGCGCGGCCTCGAGGCCACCATCGACGTCTTCCTGGTCTGCCACCGCCTCGGTCGCGCGCGCGCCCTCCGCGACGCGCTGGGCGAAGAGGCCCGCCGCGATCCGCTCCAGGCTCGGCGCTCCGCTGTCGCCCATCGCCGGGTCCGAGCCCTCCGGGAGCGGGCCGCCGATCCCGCGGCAGGACCCTGGGGTGGACAGGTGCCGCTCGAGAGAGAAGGCAGCGCGCTGCTGGCGCTGCTCGAGCTGGCCTGAACGCCGCGTCAGGGCGCGATGACGTCGATCATCACGAAGCTCGTAGCCTCCTGGCCCGCGCCATCGACCACGGAGAGCGTCACCGTGTAGAGGCCCGGCTCCTCGAATACGTGCTTGAAGTCGACCTCCACCTCGGATCCGGGGTTGATGAACGCGAGGTCCTCGGTGCCATCGCCGAAGGACCAGGTCATCGTGGTGATGACGCCCTCCTCGTCGTGGCCGTGGCCGCGGAAGTGGACCTCGAGGGGGGCCTCGCCCTCAGAGGGATGGGTGAGCGTGATGTGGGAGGAGGGGTAGTGATCGCCTTGTCCGGCCGTGACGGTGATCGTGAAAGTGGTCTGGCCGTGGCGGCCCTCGTTGTCGACCACGGTGCAGGTTCCCTCGACCACGTCGATGTGTTGGAACTCGTGCTCGACCACCTCGCCCTCGGCCTCTCCCTCCTCGGCCCCGAAGTCCCAGAAGACCTTCACGAGGCTGGTGGCCGGCGGGTTCACGATCGACTCGGACGCATCCAGGGTCACCGTGAAGGGGGCCACCCCGAGCGCCGGGGAGGGATCGAGCTTTACCGCCGGTACGGGAGCCTCGCAGCCGTCGATGGCGTCGATGCGGAGGATCCGCCCGGTGAGGAAGTCGCCGACGAAGATCTGGCCCTCGCTGTCCTGGGTGAGCATGACGGGCTTGCCCACATACGGGATGAAGTCGCCCTCCCAGTCGAGCTGGCCGGGGTCGCCGAGGGGATCGGCGAGGTGCAGCCTGCGCACATCGCCGTGGTTCCAGCTCGCGACGAGGAGATCGCCGTGGAGGTTGGGCAACAGGTCCCCGGCGTAGGCGATGAGCTTCACCGGGGCGATGTTGGGGGTCCACGTCTGGACGGGATCGATGAGGCCGTCCACGTTCAGGAAGCCGGCGCCCACGTTCCATCCGAGGTTGCCGCCCTTGGGGACCCAGTTCACCTCGTCGCCATAAGCCGGCCCGTTCTCCGACTGGTAGAGCTCGCCGCTGTCCGGGTGGACCGCGAGGCCGAAGCCCTGCCGCACGCCGCAGGCCCAGATGCGATCCGGGATCCCGTCGTCGGGGGCGACGAAGGGGTTGTCCTCCGGCGCCTCGCCCGTGTGGCGGTCGATGCGCAGGATGCAGCCGACGATGTTGGAGAAGTCCTGGGAATTGGGGGGGGTGGTCACGTCGCCCAGGCCGACGAAGAGGGTGCCGTCGAACGCGAAAGCCAGGCCGCCACCGTTGTGGGTGGCGGTGCCACCGGGCAGCTCGTCTGCGAGGACCTCGAAGGCGTCGGGGCCGGCGGCGAGGTTCGCGGACGCGTCGTAGCGGATGATCCGTGCCCGGGTATTGCCGAAGGTGGAGGGCATCCCCGGCGCATCGACCACCTTCGTGGTGCCATCGGGCTGCTCCTCGAGGGCATAGGGACACTCGAGCTCCTCGCAGCCTCCTTCGGCCGCCGGCGCCCCGGGTGTCGTGACGTAGCTCTGGAAGAGGTAGAGCCACGGGTGGGTCTCGAAGTCCGGGTCCACAGCGACGCCGAGCAGCCCGGTCTCGATGAAGACGTCGGAGGTGTCGGGCACCACCACGAAGGGCTCCGGGAGGAGGGCTCCGCCCTCCAGCACCCAGACGCCGCCATCCTTGGCGGCGGCGAAGCCCCGCCCCGAGGGATCGAAAGCGAGGTCCACCAGGACCTTCTCCGCGATATCCGCGGTGACCTCCACCGGCTCGAAGCCGATGCCGAGGGCACCGAACTCCCCGCACTCCGGCTCGGCGACGTCGGACCCGTCCGCCTCGCTCCGGCCCGGCCCGGTCAGGTCCAGCAGGGTGTGGGAGTGGGAGTCGTGGTCGTGCTGGGGTCCACGGCTCTGCGGAGGAAGCGACAGCACCTCCTGCATCCACTCGGGCAGTGCATCCAGCATCGGCTCCGACGCTGGCTCGATGTCCTCGATCTCGTCGCCCGCGCCGTCCGCGCTGTCCGCGCTGTCCGTGCCGTTCGTCACGGAGTCCACGCCCGCGACGTCTTCGGTCTCTCCCTCGTCGATGGGGGTAGAGCCGCAAGCGCTGGTGAGGGCCGCGAGCAAGAGGCCGAGGAGGAGCGTCTTCAGCAGCCTATCCACGGATCACCAACCAGGCTTCGGAGAGCAGCAGCCAGAAGAGCCCGACGAGCAGCCAGGGCCAGATGCGGGTGCGCCGGCTCTCGAGGGGCGCCTCCGCCTCCGCGGAGGCTACCGCTTCCGCCACCTGAGGGGGAGGGGCGCTGCCCTGGCCCGGGCGCTCGAGGAGGTCCGTGATGCGCAGGGGGTCGACCGTCCGCAGGTCGCTCTCGCGCCGATCGGCGTTCACGGCGAAGACCACGGGCTCCGAGCTGCCGAGCTTGCGCCGCAGGGTGTAGTGGCCCGGCAGGTCGAGCTCGCCGAGCTGCACGCGGCCGGCCTCCTCCTCGCCTGGGGCCTCCAGGGTGATCTCCGTGGCGTCGGGGCGCTCGAGGACGAGGGGGCCCTGGCCTTCGGGGGCTCGGGTGGCGACCACCTCTCCGACCGTGTGGCCCTGGCCCGCCCGGGTATCGAGCTTTCCTGCGAGGTACAGGAGGGTCTGCTCCACGAGGGGCAGGAAGCTGGTGCGGATCGCCAGATCCGACCAGTCCCGGTCGACGCTGGTGGTGAGCATCATCGTCCGCCCGCCGCCGAGGGCTCCCTCGACGAGGGCCGGCTGCCCGCCGGAGAAGCTGGCGAGGACCTTGGCCTCCGGGCGGCGCGCGGCGTCGCAGAGGGCCAGGGTCCAGGTCCGGGCCTTGAGCAGGCTCACCTCGTCGACGGCGCCGAACTCGCGCAGGACGGGATGCTCGTAGTCCACGTCGTCGAGGCGCAGCACGCTCAGCTCGGCGCGGGCGTCGGCGGGATGTACGATCTCTTGCACCCGCCGGAGCGGCAGGGGGAGGAGGTCTCCCCAGGTCTTCGAGGCCTCGGCGCTGAGCTGGTCGCCGGCGGTGATCAGCAGGCCGCCGCCGGCCCGCACGAAGCTCTCGAGGGCGAGGCGGGTGCTGGACTCCAAGGCCCCTACGTTGGCCGCCACCAGCACATCGAGGTGCTCGAGGCGCGCTGGCGAGAGCTCGCGGGCGTCGAGCCACGTGACGTGGAGGCGCCCCTCGCCCCCGCTGGCCGCCGCGAGGGCGGCCCGGAGGAAGAAGACCTCGTCTTGCCACGGCACGCTGCGGGGGGCGCCGTTGACGACGCCGACGGGCACCGTCCCGCCGAAGTCGACGGTGAAGTACCAGGTATCGTCCAGCGCCAGATCGTCCATCGGCAGGCTGGCGGTGCCGCGGAGCGCCGACCCCGCGGGGGGCAGCCGCTCGATGGAGGAGATCGTGTCCTCGGCGCCTGGATCGAGGTGGAGGGTGGAGACGGTGACCTCTCCTCCGAGGTCGACCTTCACCGGCACCTCGACGGCCGCGTCGCCGAAGTTCGCGACCGTCACGTCGACCCGGACCTGGCCGGGGCCCACCTCTGGGGCCGGGGCCACCCGGACGGCGGTGATGGCGCGGTTGGCGATGGGGCGCCCCTCGCGCACGTCGAGGGCGAGGGCGTGGGGGGGAACGTTGAGGGCCCAGGGCTCGGCGACGGCGCTCCAAGCGTGGGCCGCACCATCCCCCAGCACCACCACGCGGCGCTGGGTCTCCGCGGTCTGCGAGAGCACCCGCTCCGCCTCCCGGAGGGCGTCCTGCAGGTCGCCGGCGCGTGCGGTGGGGAGGATGCGCTCCAGGGCCCGCTGCACCGTCGTAGGATCGTAGGTCAGGCCGGGGGTCAGGAGGCGTGCAGGGGAGCCGGCGGCGATGACCGCGAAGGCGGTCCGGGAGCCCGCGGAGCGAACCGCCTCCTGGGCGCGCTCGACCGCGACCTGCATCAGGTCCGCCGGGCCCTCGGGGTGCCTCGCCTGCATGCTGGAGGAGTCGTCGACCACCAGGACCACGGCGCCGGGATCGCTGAGCTCGGAGCCCGGCGTGGCCTCCGCCTCGAGGTAGGGCTTCGACAAGGCGATAGGCAGGACCGCCACGAGGGCGATTCGCAGGAGGAGGACGAGGAGCTGCCGGAGCTTCAGGCGACGCGCGACGCGCTTATCGCTCAGGAGGAGGTACTCGACGGCGGCGAAGGGTCGGATGCGGGCTCGCTGGCGGTTGATCAGGTGGAGGATCACCGGGATCAGGCAGCCGAGCAGTCCTGCGAGCAGCCACGGGCTCTCGAAGTGCATGCCGTCTGCCCCCTACGCGGCGCCCGCGTGCTGGCGCAGGCCGGCCTCGCGCTGCCGGAGCCAGCGGAGCAGGAGCTGGTCGGGGCGCTCGCGGGTATCCACCTCCACCCGCTCGATGCGGGCCTCGAAGCAGCGGCGCTGGAGATCCTCGCGGAACTCGGCGAGGCGCCCCATGTAGGCATCGCGGAGGAGCTTGGGCTCCACGAGGAGCTTGCGCGTGCTCTCCATGCCCTTGAAGAGCGTCATCTCCTCGAAGGGGAAGATCAGCTCGTCGCCGTCCAGCACGTGGAAGAGGGTGACCTGGTGGCCGCGGCTGACCATCTGGCGGAGGAGCCGGAAGATACCGTCGGGGGACTGGAAGAGATCGGAGAAGACGAAGACCAGGCCTCGCTTCCTCGAGCCCTCTACGACCCTGGACAGGCCCGCCTCCAGGGTGGTGCCGCCCTCGGGCTCGAGCTGCTCGAGCACCTGGACGAGGTGGTTGGCGTGGCCCATGCGCCCGCGCGCGGGCACAGAGACCTTCACATCGTCGGCGACGGTGACCATGCCGACCGCGTCCTGCTGGCGGAGGAGGAGGAAAGCGAGGCTCGCCACCAGCACGCTGGCGTACTCCAGCTTGGTGAGGGCGCCGTCGGCGCCGTAGCCCATGCTGGCGCTCGTATCGAGGACCGACCAGGTGCGGAGGTTGGTCTCGTGCTCGAACTTCTTCACGTAGTAGCGGTCGAGTCGGCCATAGGCGCGCCAGTCGATGTGCCGCACCTCGTCGCCGGGGCTGTACTCCTTGTGCTCGGCGAACTCGATGGAGGAGCCGTGGTGGGGGCTGCGGTGGATGCCCTGGAGCAGGCCGTCCACCACCCGGCCGCTGCGCAGACCGAGGCCCTTCAAGCGCGCGAGGGCCCGTGGGTCGAGGAGCTGGAGGTCGTCGCTGGAGGCCATCGCGGGGGGGCGCCGCTAGCGGCGCGCGGCTGTCAGGACCTCGGCGATGACGTCCTTGGGACCGATGCGCTCGGCCTCGGCCTGGAAGTTCACCAGCACACGATGACCCAGGACCGCCTCGGCGAGGTCGTGGAGGTCGTCTACCGAGGCGTGGGTGCGGCCGTCGAGGGCGGCGCGCGCCTTGGCGCCGAGGATGAGGTACTGGCTCGCGCGCGGGCCGGCGCCCCACGACACGTAGTGGCGCACGGCCTCCGGGGCGGAGGGATGATCCGGTCGGGTCATCGTCGCCAGGCGGACCGCGTGGTGGACCACGTCGGGAGCCGCGAGGATGCCCAGCACCACTCGCTGGAAGCGCAGGAGCTCCTCGCGGCCGAGCACCGGGCGGACCTCCTCCTCCTCCACGCCGGTGGTGCGGGTGACGATGGCCACCTCCTCCTCGAAGGTGGGGTAGTCCACGTGGATCGAGAGCATGAAGCGGTCGAGCTGGGCCTCGGGCAGTGGATAGGTGCCCTCCTGCTCGATGGGATTCTGGGTGGCGAAGACCAGGAAGGGGGGCTCGAGCTCGTAGGTACGGCCGCCCGCGGTGACCTGCTTCTCCTGCATGGCCTGCAGGAGGGCCGCCTGGGTCTTGGGCGGCGTGCGGTTGATCTCGTCGGCCAGGAGGATGTGGCTGAAGATCGGCCCGCGGATGAACTGGAAGACCCGCTTGCCCGTGGTGTGATCCTCCTCGAGCACGTCGGTCCCGGTGATATCCGAGGGCATCAGGTCCGGGGTGAACTGGATGCGCTGGAAGTCCAGGCCCACCGCATCCGCCAGGGTGTGGATCAGCAGGGTCTTGGCCAGGCCCGGCACCCCGATGAAGAGGCCGTGGCCGCGGGCGAAGACCGAGGTGAGCATGAGCTCCACGACCCGATCCTGCCCCACGAT